>CALRLS020000104.1:0-12806 GCA_943368815.1 Cyanobium sp. NIES-981 | reverse complement strand
AAGCAAGCCAATATGATGATAAGAACAATATTTATCCGAAATTAATAAGAGAGTATCAAGTTATTACAACAATCCTAAATTTTTTTGCTTCTAATCATGATTTAGATTTCTCACTCATGAGTGAAAACAATATTACAGAAATGAAATATTATCAACCAACATGGGCATCATTTATAAGCTTTAAGTTTGATTATACTTATAATTCAGAAGGATATCCCAGTCAGGTGCAATATGTTGTTAATAATGGTTCGCTTATAAAATTAAACTATTCCTACATTTGCTATTAACTTAAGTAAAGATAGTTTTTTTTAATTGCAAATACATCTACAATTCCTTCACTTCCTTAATGAGATATTTATTAAAGTAATTGATTCTTTAGTGTATATTCTACCTGAAACCAAAACATTTAACCCCTCGGAATAAGAAAACTCTAATTATTAATAGATTTACTTTTTCCAGTTTTTTATTTACCTTTACTATACATGAATTCCCTTACAGCCATCTAAAACTAATACCATTGCCATGAAAAAAGAAGCCACAATTGATGCCTTCCAGTCTCAGATATTGGAAGCATTGGAGAAAAGCGAACTCAGCCCACAGGAAATAATCGAAAGCGACTGCACCATTTGTTTAATGATTAAAATTTACGGAGACCTTATTCATGACAAACTAAAAAGTTTCGTTAATTTCCTCGATAAATCAAAACTAAAATACAATTCTTCGTTCTCGCCTAAAGTAGGTATCATGAATATTTCTATTTTTAAGAAGTAAAGCAAATCTAAATGCTTATAATTGTGTTAGCCGCTCAATGAAAAGTGGAATAACCATAAATAAATGCAGATGGAATTACCAAATTCGATTAATATCGCCTTATTGATTGATGCAGATAACGCGCAACCAAAGCTCCTGAAACAGATTATTGAAGAGGTTTCAAAATATGGTAAGGCTACTATCAGAAGAATCTACGGAGACTGGACGAATACTTCACTGAATGGGTGGAAAACAAGTCTGAATGATTTCTCATTTAATCCGATTCAAAAATTTGCTTATACTACAGGAAAAAACTCGACTGATAGTTCACTGATAATCGATGCAATGGATATTCTGCATAGTAAAAAAGTAGAGGGTTTCTGCATTGTTTCGAGTGACAGCGATTATACGGGTCTTGCCAAGAGAATCAGGGAAGAAGGGATTTTTGTAATGGGCATAGGAGAGCAGAAAACACCTATGGCGTTTGTACAATCCTGTGAAATATTTACTTATTGTGAGAATATTGCCATTGAAATAAATACGCCGGCAATAAGCGTAAATACACCTAAAGTAAGCACAAGAGAGAAAACAAGAAAGAAAAGTAAAACCCATGCACCAGTTGCTCCGCCTTTTGCTGCACTTATCGATAGGGCATTTGATATTACCGTAAACGAGGATATAGAAACACATATATCAAAGGTCGGCATCACCATCAGGAAGATAGACCCGGCCTTTGACCCAAGAGCCTTCGGATTTAAGAACCTGACCCAATTGTTTGAAAGCCTTCCTAATTATGTCGTTATCAGAAATCAGGTGGGGGCATTCAATCATCCATTGGTTAGAAGAAATACAGCCACTTCTTAATTAATACTATTGATGGAGGAATGATTCGGGCCTTACTTAAAGGTTAATTAATCGGGTTTAATTATAATTGTATCCTTATTTCGATTGTAAGGATAAAGTTGAAAATTGATATGAAGATGTTAAAATATATTGTCTGGATTGGTACTGGCCTGGGAGCCGTAGGAGGTTTCCTTTATTGGAAAGAGATAGGTTGTATAACAGGCACATGCCCTCTTAAATCACAATGGCAGGCCATGATTCCTATCGGCGCTTATTTTGGCTTTGCGATTGGCGATATGGTGAAAGGATTTATGCTGCCGGGTAAAAAAGATAAGAATGCAGAAGAGTAAGAATTTACTAGGAAAAAATGAGAACTGAACAGATAGAATCCTGCCACTTTGAGTGACGGGATTTTGTGTTTTATATCATCTGGAATACTTCAGAATTAATACAAAAACCCACCCTTACCGTACGCTTTCGGACATGCAAACTGTACGATTTCGGACAGTCAATTTTATGGGAATAGCCAAAATACCGCATTTTGGGGGATTTTTCGGCTTGGCATATCATTTGTTCTACAAAAGTTGATATAATTTTAATGGCAAAATATAAATACGGTGTGCAGCGTTTGTTTTATTTGTTCTACAAAAGTTGATATAATAGAATTGTATGAAAAGAACTTACTTAGGTGAATTCGAAGAATTAGTGTTATTGACTGTTGCAATCATGGGTGATATGGCTTACGGAGTCTCAATCACTGAAGAAATTGAGCAACAGACAGGTCGGTCGGTGAGTGTCAGTGCGGTACATGCTGCTTTACACCGATTGGAAGAAAAGTACATGGTTTCTTCGCAGATGGGAGAAGCAACCGCTGAAAGGGGAGGACGCCGGAAACGCATCTTCTCATTAACAGCGCTGGGTAATCGCACATTAGACGAAATTCACTTATTGCGCAACCGTATGTGGGAATCAATTCCATTAAAAATCCTGTCAGCTTTACCAAGATGAACGAATAAGCAGAGGGCATGGGGCTTAGAGCAGGGGGTTGAAAATTTCCCTATGCACCATGCCCCCTGACCCAAGCCAAAAAAATATGCAAAAGCCAACACCACCCCGCTGGGCAGACCGATTATTAGAATGGTTTTGCGCTCCTCACTTATTAGAAGAGGTACAGGGGGATTTATATGAACGATTTCTGAAAAATGTGAGATTGTTCGGTCATGAAATAGCCCGAAAGGAATACATAATAGGAGTCCTGAGTTTTATCCGCCCTTTTGCTTTAAAACGTAATATTAATCCATCTCAATCGTCTTTATATAACAAAATTATGATAAGCAATTATTTTAAAATCGCATTCAGGAATCTGCTCAAATACAAGGGCTATTCTTTTATTAACATCTTCGGTCTGGCCTCTGGTATGGCAGTAGCCATGCTTATAGGCCTCTGGATTTACGATGAAGTATCTTATAACCGATACTATAAAAACCATGATTCCATAGCACAGGTAATGGAGAATCAGCATCTGGGTAGCGAAATCAGTACCTTTTCATCGTTGCCGATGCCATTGGCGGCTGAACTTCGTAGTACTTATGGAAGTGATTTTAAAAATGTAGCAGCAACCCTTACCTACGAGCAGATTGTGGCGCATGGTAACAATGTCTTCACAAAAATGGGTTGTTTCGCTGAACCTGCATTGCCTGAAATGTTATCATTGGAAATGGTTAGAGGTGCAAAAAATGCACTTACAGACCCAAATGCCATTCTGATAAGTGAGTCGTTGGCGCAAACGATTTTTGGAGATGCAGACCCGATTAATCAACCACTTAAACTGAATAATGCCTTTCAGCAAAAGGTGGTAGGTGTATATAAAGATATGCCTAAAAACAGCCAGGTTTATGAATTTGCTTTTATCGCGCCAATCAGTCTGATTTTTAAAGGTGGTGCGGGAGTAGACAACTGGCTAAGTAGTTCATTTCAGATTTACGTGCAGCTAAACAAGAATGCTGATCTGACGGCCATTAATAAGAAAATAGAGAATGTATTATATAACCACTCAAAAAATGCCTCTAAACCTGAGTTGTTTTTGTTTCCGATGCATCGATGGCATTTGTATGGAGATTTTAAGAACGGTGTAAATGCAGGAGGACGTATCGAGTTTGTATGGTTGTTTGGTATTATCGGCATTTTTGTATTGCTGTTGGCTTGTATCAACTTTATGAATCTGAGCACAGCGAGAAGCGAAAAAAGAGCAAAGGAAGTAGGCATCCGCAAAGCTATAGGCTCCGTTCGTGGACAGCTAATTGCACAGTTTTTTAGTGAATCTTTATTGGTAGTTTTATTTTCGTTTGTTCTATCTATAGCTCTGGTTATTCTGGTACTGCCATTCTTTAATGAGGTAGCAGACAAAGAAATGCACATCCTGTGGGCTAATCCGCTATTCTGGTTGGCAGGTTTAGGATTTACATTATTCACGGGTTTAATAGCAGGTAGTTATCCTGCCTTATATCTCTCTTCTTTCCAACCGGTCAAAGTGCTGAAAGGTACTATTCGTTTGGGGCGCTTTGCGGCTATGCCCCGTAAGGTTTTATTAGTGATACAATTCACAGTTTCGGTCACTTTAATCATTGGTACAATTGTCGTTTTCCGTCAGGTTATCTATGCTAAAAATCGCCCTGTAGGCTATAACAGAGATGGTTTGCTGATGATACCATTGACCACTAATGAGATTCAGGGTCATTACAAGGCTTTTCATGATGAATTGCTGCGAACAAATCTGGTAGCAGGTGTAGCTCAGACTTCAAGCCCGATGACAGGTATCTGGTCTTCTGCCAATAATCTGGATTGGAAAGGCAAAGACCCGAATATACAGGCCATGTTCGGCACTATATCTGTCGAACCGGACTATGGCAAAGTAGTAGCCTGGGAAATGAAAGAGGGTCGGAATTTCTCTGAAAGATTCTCAACTGATTCTTCTGCATTCGTATTTAATGAAAGTGCTATCAAACAAATGGGCTTACAGAATCCTTTAGGTGAGATAGTGAAATGGCATGGCAAAAACTGGAAGATTATAGGTATTACTAAAGACATGGTGATGAAGTCACCATTTGAGCCTGTTATACCCACTGTTTTTATGATGGATAATCGTGAGCGGCCTTTTAATATGATTAATATTAAAATCAATCCACAAGTATCGGGTAGCGAAGCTTTAGATTTAATCGAACCACTGTTTAAAAAATATGCTCCGAATACACCATTCAATTACAAATTTGCTGATTTGGAATATGAAAACAAGTTCAGAGCAGAGGAACGCATTGGCACCCTGGCCTCCTTTTTTGCCGTGCTTGCCATTTTTATTTCGTGTTTAGGCTTATTTGGTCTGGCTTCGTTTGTAGCACAACAACGCACCAAAGAAATCGGTATCCGCAAAGTACTGGGAGCAAGTGTATTAAGTCTGTGGCGGATGTTATCAAAAGACTTTGTGGTTCTGGTAATTATCTCCTGCCTGATAGCCACGCCAATTGCCTATTATTTCATGAATAGCTGGCTGGAAAAATATACTTACCGAACCGAAATCTCATGGTGGATTTTTGCGGTAGTTACAATAGGTGCATTAGGAATATGCCTGTTAACCATCAGCTATCAGGCAATTAAAGCAGCGCTGATGAATCCGGTGAAGACTTTAAAAAATGAGTGAATGAGTGATTTAGTGAATGAGTGATTAGTTTATGTAACCAACAAACATTCTATATAAATGACAGGATTCCTAATCACTAAATCACTCATTCACACAATCACTAAATATAAATAATGAAACCAACACCACCCCGCTGGGCAGACAGATTGTTAGAATGGTTTTGTGCGCCTCATCTTCTGGAAGAGGTACAGGGGGATTTGTACGAGAAATTCCAGAAGAATGTGAAATTGTTTGGCTTGCAGACAGCTCGCAAAGAATACATCAAAGGGGTATTCGGTTTTGTGAAACCCTTTGCATTAAAAAGAAAAACAGAAGCATCAACCCCATTATACATACAAATTATGATAAGCAATTATTTTAAAATCGCATTCAGGAATCTGCTACGCTATAAGGGCTATTCCTTTATTAACATCTTCGGCCTGGCCTCTGGTATGGCAGTAGCTATGCTTATAGGTCTGTGGATTTACGACGAGGTATCTTATAACAGATACTATGAAAACTATGACAGAGTTGCTCAGGTTATGCAAGGGGCAACTATTGAGAGTGACTTTGGTGCAGGGGGGGCCAACCCTATTGCTCTTGGTACTACATTGAAAACAGATTTTCCGGAAGATTTTAAGCATGTGGTAATGTCCTCATGGAAAGGTGAGCATATTCTGGCTTACGGAGATAAGAAATTCACTAAAACCGGAAATTACCTGAGTGCTGAGGCCCCTGATATGTTGACACTAAAGATGCTTAAGGGCACAAGGGCAGGATTAAAAGACCAGAATTCCATTTTATTATCCGAATCAGTAGCCTCAGCACTTTTTGGATTTGCGGACCCGATGGGGCAAATCATGAAGATTGATAATAAACTGAACGTAAAAGTGACGGGTGTTTATGAGGATATGCCTTATAATACCGAATTCAGGGATATGACTTTCATTGCCCCGTGGGACTTATTCGTTTCGTCAAATACATGGGTTAAAGACAATCCCGGTTGGAATAATAATTCCTGGCAGATTCTTGTTCAGGTCTCTCCCAAAGCTGATTTTGAGGCGGTTTCCAGAAAAATAAAAGATTTAAGGCTGAAAAATGTACCTGAAACAGCCTATATGAAGCCGGAGGTTTTTCTGCATCCCATGAGTCGCTGGCATTTGTATGGGGGTTGGGATAAATTCCGGAACCCTGAAGGCAGGATTCAGTATGTCTGGTTGTTTGGCATTATCGGCATATTTGTACTTCTTCTGGCATGCATCAATTTTATGAACCTATCAACAGCGCGATCAGAGAAACGTGCAAAAGAAGTGGGTATTCGTAAAGCAATCGGGTCTCTCCGCTCACAGTTAATCGGTCAGTTTTTTAGTGAGTCATTCCTGGTGGTTGCCTTTGCCTTTGTATTCTCATTGCTGATGGTATTACTTATGCTACCGTTTTTTAATGAGGTAGCAGATAAAAAACTATCCATTTTATGGAGTGAGCCTCTTTTCTGGCTTTTCGGCATAGGTTTTAGTCTATTTACGGGTCTGATAGCAGGTAGTTATCCTGCATTTTACCTGTCTTCTTTTCAGCCTATCAAAGTACTGAAAGGTACTTTTAAAGCCGGACGTTTCGCTGCCATTCCGCGCAAGGTTCTGGTTGTTGTTCAGTTTACGGTTTCTGTAACACTCATTATTGGGACTATTATTGTTTTCAGGCAGATTGAGCATGCCAAAAACAGGCCGATTGGTTATGACCGGAGTGGTGTAATTACTGTTGCCATGAACACCCCCGAACTATATGGAAAGTATAATGCGCTGAGAAGTGAACTGAAAAGCACAGGTGCCGTAGTAGAAATGGCTACTTCATCTTCACCAACAACAAGATTAGGTTCTCGACTTATCGGATTTGAATGGCCCGGCAAAGACCCGGGTTTCAAAGAACAGTTCGGGGTAATTGCCGTATCACATGATTTTGGTAAAACAGTAAACTGGCAATTTACTGCTGGGCGCGATTTTTCCAGGGCCTTTTCTACTGACTCTTCGGGTATAGTATTAAATGAAGCGGCTGTTAGATACATGGGTTTGAAAGACCCTGTAGGAAAAACTATCAGATGGAATGGCAATCCATTTCAGATAGTGGGAGTGATTAAGGACATGGTAATGGATTCGCCTTTTGAACCCGTATACCAGACAGTTTTTGTATTGAATTATAATTGGTCTAGTGTAATCAGTATTAAATTGAATACTGAATTGAGTGCCAATGAGGCGCTTGCCAGAGTGGAAACAGTATTTAAAAAATTCAACCCCGGCAGCCCTTTCGATTATAAATTTACAGACCAGCAATATGCCATAAAATTTGCAACTGAAGATCGCATTGGTAAACTGGCTACTTTCTTCTCTGTTCTTGCTATTCTTATTTCTTGTTTAGGGCTGTTTGGTCTGGCCTCTTTTGTTGCCGAGCAGCGCATCAAAGAGATTGGTATCCGTAAAGTATTAGGGGCAACAGTATTCAGTTTGTGGCGTTTGCTATCGACAGAATTTGTATTGTTTGTGCTGGCAGCATTGGTAATAGCAGTTCCGGTTTCTTATTATTTTATGAATGAATGGTTGCAGAAATACACTTATCGAATCGAAATATCATGGTGGATTTTTGCATTTACGGGAATGGGAGCCATACTGATTACACTGCTGACAGTAAGCTATCAGGCCATCAAAGCAGCATTGATGAATCCGGTGAAGACCCTTAAAAATGAGTGATTGAGTGAGTTAGCGAATTAGTGATTAGACTAAATTAATCACTAAATCACTCATTCACACAATCACTAAATATAAATAATGAAACCAACACCACCCCGCTGGGCAGACCGATTGTTAGAATGGTTTTGTGCGCCTCACTTATTGGAAGAGGTGCAGGGGGATTTGCATGAAAGATTTCAAAAGAATTTGAGATTATTTGGTAACGAAATAGCCCGAAAGGAGTTTGTAGTCGGGGTATTAGGTTTTATCAAACCCTTTGCTTTAAGACGGAAAAAAGATGTTTCACAATCATTATACCATCAAATTATGATAAGCAATTACTTTAAAATCGCACTCAGGAATATCCTTAAATATAAGGGCTATTCCTCTATCAATCTGTTTGGCCTGGCTACAGGCATGGGAATAGCAATACTGATTGGTCTCTGGATTCATGATGAACTGACTTTTAATAAAGGCCATGAGAATTATAGCAGAATTGCCAGAGTAATGCAGCACCAGACTGTGCGTGGCGAGAGAAGCACCCGTGAGAATAACCCTATACCCTTGGGGAATGAATTACGTTCTTCTTTTCCCGGTGATTTCACAAATGTGGTTATGGCTACCCAAACTCAAAAAAGCATTATTTCATCGAATGGAGAGAACATTACGCAAAACGGTTGCTATATGGAAGACACAGCACCGGAAATGTTAAGCCTGAAAATGTTGAAAGGTACCAGAGCAGGACTTAAAGAACTAAATACAGTTATATTGTCTGAAACATTGGCAAAAACACTCTTTGGCGATGATGAGCCCCTGAATAAAATAATAAAGATAGATAATGAGTTAAATGTAAAAGTAACGGGTGTATATGAAGATTTTGCCCATAACTCTGAATTTAAAGAAATAGCTTTTATTGCTCCGTTTAAACTGATGGTGGCTTCTTACGATTACATAAGAGACCATCAGGATGACTGGGGGAATAATTTCTTACATATTTATGCACAGATTCCTGCAAATACAGATTTCGATAAAGTATCTGCCAAAATAAAAGATGTAAAACTCAAACATGTAGACGCAGAATATGCCTCCCGTAAACCGGAGCTTTTCCTTCAG
Source organism: Cyanobium sp. NIES-981 (assembly GCA_943368815.1). Taxonomy (GTDB): domain Bacteria; phylum Bacteroidota; class Bacteroidia; order Cytophagales; family Spirosomataceae; genus Emticicia. The sequence continues at coordinate 3,707 of CALRLS020000104.1, read as the reverse complement.
CCTATGAGTGACTGGCACTTATATTCAAAATGGGAGAATGGAGTAATTGCTACAAGTGAGCAACTGAAATTAGTATGGCTGTATGGCATGATTGGTGTTTTTATCTTATTGCTGGCTTGTATTAATTTCATTAATCTTAGCACAGCCCGTTCTGAAAAACGAGCGAAAGAGGTAGGTATCCGTAAAGCCGTCGGTTCGGTTCGTGGACAATTAATCGGTCAGTTTTTCAGTGAGTCTTTCCTGATGGTGACGCTGGCATTTATGGTAAGTATTCTTCTGGTGCAGGCCATTCTGCCATGGTTTAATGGGGTTGCAGATAAAGCCATGACTATACCTTGGTCAGAACCCTTATTCTGGTTGACTAACATAACTTTTATTATTATTACTGCCTTATTAGCAGGGGGTTATCCGGCATTTTATCTTTCTTCTTTCAAACCTATTAAGGCATTAAAGGGTACATTCCGGGTAGGGCGCTTTGCCGCGCTTCCACGCAAGGCCTTAGTTGTTTTACAATTCACAGTTTCCGTAACGCTTATTATCGGTACAATTATAGTTTATCAACAAATCCAGTTCGCCAAAAGCCGTCCGGTTGGTTATACCCGTGACGGCTTATTGATGATTCCTAAAATTACCGACGAGCTAAGGGGGAAATATGATGTACTAAGAACCGAACTAAAGAACACTGGAGCAGTAGCCGAAATGGCTGAGTCAGCAAGTGCCTTGACAAACATAGGTGCCATGAATGGCGGTTTTGAATGGAAAGGCAAAGACCCAAACCTACAAACGGATTTCGGAACACTGGCAGTAACTTACGAATATGGCAAAACTATTGGTTGGCAGTTTGTAGATGGAAGAGACTTTTCACGAGACTTCCCCTCTGATTCTGCAGGCTTTATAGTCAATGAAGCGGCTGCTAAATTAATGGGTATGAAAAATCCGGTAGGCGAAAATATCAGATGGGCTACTGGTTTTATTGATGGAGAAAATTTCAAAATACTAGGTGTGGTAAAAGACATGGTGATGACATCTCCTTTTGAACCCATCAAACCCACTATCTTTTTTCTGCAAGGCTATAAAAACTATGTGCTTGTAAAAATCAACCCTAATGTAAGTACAGCTGATGCCCTGTCGAAAATAGAAACTGTCTTTAAAAAGGTTGCTCCGAATAGTCCTTTTGACTATCGGTTTGTGGATGAAACCTATGCCAAGAAATTTGGAGAAGAAGAACGTGTGGCTAATTTGGCTACTTTCTTTGCCATCCTCGCCATTTTTATTTCATGTTTAGGTCTGTTTGGGCTGGCTTCGTTCGTGGCTGAACAGCGTACTAAGGAAATCGGTATCCGTAAGGTGCTGGGAGCAAGCGTGGCAAACCTATGGCAGCTGTTGTCGAAAGATTTTGTGATTTTAGTCATTATTGCGTGCATGATTGCTACTCCGATTGCCTGGTATTTTATGAACGGCTGGTTGGAGAAATATACTTATAGAACTGAAATCTCATGGTGGGTTTTTGTAATAGTAGGTATCAGTTCGTTGATTATATGCTTAATGACTATCAGCTATCAGGCCATCAAAGCAGCACTGATGAATCCGGTGAAGACTTTAAAAAATGAGTAAGCCCCCGACCCCTAAAGGGGAGTTGCTTACGCACGAGAAAGATATGCATGAATTCCCCTTTAGGGGTTAGGGGTATAAAATATCAAATTTTTTAAAAAAGTCCCCCTTTAGGGGCTAGGGGCTTCATATGCATAAACCAACACCGCCCCGCTGGGCAGACCAATTGTTAGAATGGTTTTGTGCGCCTCATCTGCTTGAAGAGGTGCAGGGGGATTTGCATGAACGATTTCAGAAGAATGCAAGGGTATTTGGAGAAAAAACGGCCCGTAGAGATTACGTTTTCAGTGTTTTAGGTTTTATCAGACCTTTTGCATTAAAGCGAAACAAAGAAATATCACCCTCATTATATAACAAAATTATGATAAGCAATTATTTTAAAATCGCATTCAGGAATCTGTTCAAATACAAAGGGTATTCTTTTATCAATATTGCAGGTTTGGCTATTGGCTTAGCCTGTTGCATGACAATCGGACTATTCATCTGGGATGAACTAAGTTATGATAGATTTCATGCGAACGGTAACAACATTTATCGGGTAGTAGAAAAACAAATTCAAGTAGGTGCTCTCTATGATGTTGCAGTTACTCCCGGGCCATTAGCCCCGGCTTTGAAAGCTGAATATCCTGAAATACAATCGGCAACCCGAATCAGACAAAGAGGGTTAAGAATTTTGCAGCATGATTCAACCACCATTGAAATAGAAAAGACAGCCATAACAGATAACGAATTTTTTAAAGTATTTGACTTTAAGTTGGAAAGGGGAAATGTCAAAACTATTTTATTACAACCTAAAGAAGTATTAATCACTGAAAGTACTGCTGAAAAGTTGTTTGGCTCAAACTGGCGGCAGTCAGATAAGCTTTTAGGGGAAGCCCTTATCATGAATAATGAGGATACACTTACGTTGGCAGGTGTAGTGCAAAACGTACCTATTAATTCTCATATTCAGTTCGATGCTTTAATTTCAGCTAAAACCTACGAAGGAATTGCAAGGTCTTATCATTGGGGAAACAATGATTATTATACCTATCTGAAACTGAGGCCCGAAGCTGATGGAGCCGCTTTGGAAAAGAAAATAGCTAATTATATCAAAGGGAAAGAGTCAAAGTCAACTACTTCGCTTCTCTTGCAACCTTTGTTTGATATTTATCTTTATTCAAATTTTGCCTTTAATACTGACTTTGGTATCAAAACCAGTAAGTTTGTCTATATCAGAATTTTCTCTATAGTCGGGCTCATTATTCTGTTGATAGCACTTTTCAATTTCATCAATCTGGCTACTGCCCGTGCCATGCAAAGAGCCCGTGAAGTGGGTGTCAGAAAGGCCATTGGTGCTTTACGCAAACAGTTGGTTTTTCAGTTTTTGAGTGAGTCAGTACTGATGAGTTTTATTGCAGTTTTCTTTGCAGTTTTTCTATTGATTGCCTTCCTGCCATTAATGAACAATCTCGCTGCCAAATCCATCGTCATACCATTTACAAATCCTGTTTTCTATCTTGTCATTATTGGTTTGACACTCATTATCAGTCTGCTGGCAGGTAGCTATCCTGCCTTTTACCTATCCGGTTTTCAACCTGTGAAAGTTCTGAAAGGCGTCTTTAAAATTGGTTCAGGACATACATTCCGACGTTCATTGGTAATAAGTCAGTTTGTTTTTTCTATTATTCTTATTATAGGAACCATTGTGATATATAAGCAACTAACCTACATACAAAATAAGAATTTAGGCTTTGATAAATCACAATTATTGGTGGTAAGGATGAAGAATAATCTCTTCAAAAATGCAATGAACATGAAAGCCGATCTGGAGAAACAAAGTAGTATAGCTAGTGTGGCTTTGTCTTCCACTAATCTGGTAGATGTAACTAATAATACGCAGTTTTTCAAATGGGAAGGGCAAGTGGAAAAAGACGAATTTTTAATGACATTGGGTAATGTAGACCCTGATTTCTTACAATCAGCAGGTATTAAATTGGTAACCGGGAGAAACTTCAATTCCGCAATCTTAACAGATACTTCATCAGCCTATATCATTAATGTAAGTGCGGCCAAGCGTATGGGTTGGACACCTGAACAGGCTATTGGTAAAACAT
>CALRLS020000103.1:0-12852 GCA_943368815.1 Cyanobium sp. NIES-981 | reverse complement strand
TTGGCTGTTTACTCATTTACTCTGCCAAATTGCCCTCCTCTTGCAGCTGAAACCGATAGAAGGACTTTTACTGAAATGCTAGGCTTAAATGCCTTCCTTTTATTCAAGGATGCCAAAATCGCCATGTTCTTTATATTCTCTATGTTTCTTGGAGCTTCTTTGCAATTAACCAATGCCTATGGTGATACCTTTTTGCACGACTTCGCTACTATTGATGCCTATAAAGATTCAATAGCCGTTAAGTATCCTGCCATTATTATGTCTATCTCTCAGATTTCAGAAACTTTGTTTATTCTTGCTATTCCCTTCTTCTTGAAAAGATTTGGCATCAAGCAGGTAATGCTATTCAGTATGATTGCCTGGGTATTACGTTTTGGCCTTTTTGCTTATGGTAACCCCGGCGACGGCTTATGGATGATTATCCTGTCTTGTATCGTTTACGGTATGGCATTCGACTTCTTCAATATTTCAGGATCATTGTTTATTGAAACCTATACCAGCCCAAAAATACGTGCAAGCGCACAGGGCTTATTTATGATGATGGTAAATGGTTTTGGTGCAGTTTCGGGAAGTCTGATAAGCGGATATATTATTCAAAAATACTTTACTGTTGGTAAAGACACTAAACTCTGGGACGGTATCTGGCTCACATTTGCTATCTATTCATTAGTAGTAGCTGTGCTTTTTGCGATACTGTTTAAGCATAAGCATGAGAAGAAACTTGTAGCAGAAAACGTATTCAAGGCTCATTGATAAGACTTTATTTAAATCAAAAAGCGAGATATGGCCTCCATATCTCGCTTTTTGGTTCTATTACAAACTTAAGCCATAACACTATCCTTTACATCCTGCGCTTTATTTTTTGAGAATATCCATAGTCCAACAAAAGTGATTAAGCCATTGAGCATCAGGTTAGAAAAACCAAATTCAAACGAAAAGTACTTAAGACTTATTACCTCAACCAGATAGGTTAAGAAAGGTGAGGCAATACAAATAAACGGAACGTAATTATCTATGACAGGTCGTTTCAGATATAAGCCAAAGGCAAACAGACCAAGCAATGGCCCATAGGTATACCCTGCAATTTTAAATACTGCTGAAATGACCTCCTGACTATTCAAAGCTTTGAAGATGATAATTACTATAACAAACACTCCCGTAAAGCCAATATGTGTCCAGTGTTTCAATCTTTGTCTTTCCTTTTCTGAACGGTTTTCGAATTTCAGGAAATCCACACAGAAAGAGGTAGTCAATGCCGTAAGCGCTGAGTCAGAACTGGCATAAGTAGCAGCCGTAATGCCCAATAAGAAAGTAACGGCAGCCAGTGTACCAAAATGATTACCCAATGCCAATGCCGGATACAAATCATCTGTTTTAGCAGGAATTGGGAAACCCATTTTCTCTGAATAAAAATAGAGTAAGACCCCCAAGCTCAGGAAAAGCAGATTGATAAACACCAGCACTACATAAAACCAGAACATGTTTTTCTGTGCCTCACCAATGCTCTTGCAGGTCAGATTTTTCTGCATCAGGTCCTGATCAAGCCCCGTCATGGTCATGGCAATAAAGGCTCCGGACAAAAAGTCTTTTACAAAATGGTGCTTATTGGCCCAATCCCATACGAAAATCTTAGAATAAGAGCTTTCTGTAATAGTATTCAGCACTTCGCTACCTGTCAGGTTCAATTGCTTGGCAATTAAATAGATAGTCATAATAAGAGCTGTCAACAAAAAGAATGTCTGCAGGGTATCGGTAATAATAATTGTTTTTACGCCTCCCTTAAAAGTATAAACAAAGATAAGACTCATGGCAATAAGCACGGTCACTTCAAAAGGAACACCTAAATCTTCAAAAATAGCCAGTTGTAACACCTGAACCGCCACATACATTCTTACGGCAGACCCGATTGTACGTGAAAGTAAGAAAAAAGCAGAACCTGTTTTATAAGACCAGAATCCAAAGCGTTTTTCGAGATAACCATAAATAGAAATCAGATTTAGCTTATAATACATGGGCATTAATATAGTGGCAATGACCCAATACCCGACTGCGTAACCTAGCACGACCTGAAAATAGGAGAATTGGATTTTTCCGACAGCGCCCGGCACTGAAACGAACGTTACACCCGAAATTGATGTTCCTATCATACCAAATGCTACCAGATACCAGGGCGATTGTCGATTGGCAGTAAAAAAAGTATTGGTATCAGCGCCTCGGGCAGTATAAACAGAAATGATTATCAGAACTAAAAAATAAATGACAAGAATCGTCAGGGCAAGCGTAGAACTCATTGATGCTCAGGTTTATTAATTTGTTTCAATTCGGGTCAAATATCAAAACTTTTTTTGCTATAACAAAACGACTCTTTGGGAAGAATGAATTATCTTAGCATAAAAATAGATGAAATACGTATTAATAGAATTGAGTATTTTCGTTAATAATTGAATCATCAACATTCAAAATTGTATAATAATAAAATAAGTAACGCTATAGAAATGACAACATTACCGAATCCGGAAGTTGAAATCATAGAGGAAGTAATCGAAGATATTGCAAGTATTAAATTATGGGAACTGGTAGTATATAATGATGAAGTGAACACTTTCGACCATGTGATTGAGACTTTAATTGAGGTTTGTAAGCATTCACCCGAACAAGCAGAACAATGTACCCTTATTATTCATTACAAGGGGCAGTGTGGAGTAAAATCAGGAGATTTTGAAGAATTAGCTCCTATGAGAAACGAAATCTGTAGAAGAAAAATATCGGCAGAAGTAATGTTGAAATAATGCATTATTTCATGGTGAAGAACCCAATAAATCCATTACGATTAAATTTTACACCAAAAGGTCTGAATAACGTTGAACTTCCCCTCAAAATTAATAGAAGACGCCGTCGTTGAAATCTCAAAGCTCCCCGGTATTGGAAAAAAATCTGCCTTGAGACTGGCTTTGCATTTACTGAAAAGAGAAGAAACCCAGACACAGCTTTTAGCTGATGCGCTGATAGCCATGCGTACTCAAACCACGTATTGCCGCAAATGCCATAATATTTCAGATGCAGAACTTTGCCAGATATGCAGTTCACCACGCCGTGACCAGCAGATTATTTGCATAGTGGAAGATACCCGTGATGTACTGGCGGTAGAAAATACAGCTCAATATCGTGGTTTATACCATGTTTTAGGAGGAATTATCTCGCCATTGATGGGCATCGGCCCGAACGATTTGAATATAGACTCTCTATTGAAACGAATTGAGCAGGCCGATGAAAATGAAAAAGTACAGGAAATAATTCTTGCTTTGAGCCCAACGATGGAAGGTGATACTACAGCTTTTTATCTGCAAAAGAAACTGAAAACATTTCCGGTTAAAATCAGTACCATCGCCAGAGGTATTCCTATTGGTGGAGACCTCGAATATACCGATGAAGTTACACTCGGCAGAAGCATACTCAGCCGGATAGCCTATGAGTAGTATTTTTTGACAAGTGCCGCTCTGAATTTTACAAAATCATGACCAATCAAGAAAAAACCGGTACTTTTCCTAAACCGAAAGGTATTCCACGTATTAAGATATGCTGTATCAGTAGCATTCAGGAGGCACAGGATGCTATTAGTTTCGGTGCTTCCGCATTAGGTTTAGTAGCAAAAATGCCTAGTGGCCCCGGCCCTATCGCTGATGAGCTAATCCGTGAGATTATTGCTACGATACCTCCGCCTATTGCTTCTTTTTTGCTCACAAGCCGCACCGATACCAAGGCCATTATTGACCATCAACATTCAGTCAAAAGCAACGTCATTCAGATTGTCGATGCTATCGCTTCCGGCACCTATGAAGATTTCAGACGTGAGATACCTGCCATTAAAATAGTACAGGTAATACATGTGGTTGACGAGAAAAGCATTGATGAAGCATTAGCAATAGCTGAGCATGTAGATGCGCTCCTACTCGACTCAGGAAACCCTAACTTATCAGTGAAAGAATTAGGTGGAACAGGACGTGTACATAACTGGGCGTTGAGTAGGAAAATTGTGGAACAATCTACAATCCCGGTGTTTCTGGCAGGTGGCATAAAAGCCGAAAATGTTAGGGCTGCTATTGATACCGTACAACCCTATGGTTTAGATTTATGCAGCAGTGTCCGAACAAACGGCCACCTTGATTTGTTTAAACTAGAAACGTTTTTTAATGAAGTTTATAAGCTTTAAGTCTATATATTTGTAACATTCAAATTTCAATACTTTTTATTATAAATCCCCTGCATAAACCATGAACAGAAAAGATTTCATCAAAGCCATTGTCGGAAGTTCTTTCCTATTGAAAATGGGCGATGTTTTCGCTAAGCCTGTAAGCTTCGAAGGCATGTACACTTTAGCGCCACTTCCTTATGCTAACGACGCACTGGAGCCGCACATCGACAAAATGACTATGGAGATTCACCATGACCGTCATCATAAAGCATACGTTGATAATCTGAATAAAGCCATTGCAGGTACCGATATGGAAAAACTGCCATTGGAACAACTCATAAAAGATATAAGCAAATATCCTGTTGCTGTCAGAAACAATGGTGGTGGTCACTGGAATCATACATTCTTCTGGCAAATAATGGGCCCTAAATCGGGCGGCGCTCCAACAGGAAAACTAGCTGCGGCCATCAACAGTAGTTTCGGAAGTTTCGACAAAATGAAAGAAGAGTTTGCCAAAGCAGCTACTACCCGTTTTGGTTCGGGTTGGGCATGGCTAATTGTTGGCCCTGACAAAAAACTGAAAATTACCTCCACCCCAAATCAGGATAATCCATTGATGGATGTAACAGCTGACAAAGGAACACCTATTCTGGCTATCGACGTTTGGGAACATGCGTATTACCTGAAATACCAGAATAAACGTGCCGATTATATCACTGCTTTCTGGAATGTAGTGAACTGGGACAAGGTAAGCAAAAACTTTGATGCTGCCTGAAAATAGGTTATTTATATCAAAACTACAAAGAAGGATTTACGAACAGTAAGTCCTTTTTTGTGCATTACAGACATATATTTAGCATTTTTTTGTTACATTTGCTCTTATAAATGCTTTCTTGTATTGACTCCCATGAGTGACGAAAATCCTAAGTACGATCCGCTTCAGCAAAAAGAAGTTATTGATGATATGTTCGAGAGCTGGTTTCTCGACTATGCATCTTATGTGATTTTAGAGCGTGCTGTACCTGCCATTGAAGATGGTTTAAAACCCGTACAGCGTCGTGTGATGCATGCCCTTAAAGAAATGGACGATGGCCGCTTTAATAAAGTCGCCAACGTTATCGGTTCTACCATGCAGTACCACCCACATGGTGATGCATCCATTGGCGATGCCATCGTTTCGATGGGACAAAAAAATCTATTATTAGATACACAGGGTAACTGGGGAGATATAAGAACCGGAGATGGCGCTGCTGCCCCCCGTTATATTGAAACAAGACTATCGAAATTTGCCAACGATATATTGTTTAATGAGGATACTACGGAATGGCAGATGTCGTATGACGGACGGAAACGTGAGCCTACCAATCTTCCGGCAAAATTTCCTTTATTATTGGTACAAGGGGTAGAAGGAATTGCTGTTGGTCTGTCGACCAAGATACTTCCGCATAATTTTATTGAAGTTTGCGAGGCCTCTATTGCCTGCCTGAAAAAAGAAACCTTTCAGCTATATCCTGATTTCCTTACCGGAGGAATGGTTGATGTAGGTACATATAATGATGGTTTAAGAGGAGGAAAAGTAAAGGTAAGAGCTAAAATCGCCGAATTAGATAAAAAGACCCTTGTTATTAAGGAGATTCCATTCAGCACTACTACTACTTCTCTTATCGACTCCATTATTAAAGCCAATGATGCCGGTAAAATAAAAATCAAGAAAGTTGAGGACAATACAGCCAAAGAAGTATCTATCATTGTACACCTGGCTCCCAATACTTCTCCTGATATTACCATTGATGCACTTTACGCTTTTACAGAGTGTGAAGTTTCTGCTTCTCCGAATGCCTGTGTGATTATTGAAGAAAAACCACATTTTGTTTCAGTCAGTGAGATTCTCCGTCTTTCTACAGACCAGACCATGCACTTGCTGAAAAGAGAGCTGGAAATCAGGAAGCATGAGCTAAAAGAGAAATTATTATATAGTTCATTAGAGAAAATCTTCATCGAAAACCGTATCTATCGTGATATTGAAGAGTGTGAGACCTTTGAAGCGGTAATACAAACAATTGACAGAGGTTTGGAGCCCTTCAAGAAAGATTTTTACAGAGAAATTATAGAAGAGGATATTTTACGCCTATGTGAAATAAAAATCAAACGTATTTCTAAATACGACTCCTTCAAGGCGGATGAATTGATGAAGCGCTTAGAGCAGGAGTTAGCCGAAGTAGAAGATAATTTATTAAATCTTGTACGTTTTACAATCAATTTCTTTAAAGACCTCTTAAAAAAGTACAGCAAAGGACGTGAACGTAAAACTGAAATCAGACAATTCGGGGCTGTTCAGGCAACCGTAGTGGCTGCCAATAACCAGAAACTCTACGTTGACCGTGAAGGTGGATTTATCGGTTATGGTCTGAAAAAAGACGAATACGTGATGGATTGTTCTGATATTGACGACATTATTGCTTTCAAACGCGACGGCAGATATGTAATCACTAAAATTCAGGAGAAGGTTTTTGTCGGCAAAGACATTATCTATTGCTCTGTATTCCGTAAAAACGATGAGCGTAAAATTTATAATGCTGTTTATGTCGATGGTAAAACAGGCACCTCTTATGCGAAACGCTTCTTTGTAACGGGTATCACACGAGACAAAGAGTATGATTTAACAACAGGTAATCCGAAATCTAAAGTATTGCATTTCACGGCCAATGATAATGGTGAAGCGGAAACTATTTTCGTCAACCTTACGGCTAATTCAACTGCCAAGAAAAAACAACTGGACTGGGATTTTGCTACGCTTGCTATCAAAAACAGAAGCTCGATGGGTAATGTACTCACCAAGTTTCCTGTCAGAAAAATAGTATTGAAATCAGCAGGTAAATCTACTTTAGGAGGTGTTGATATATGGTTCGATGCTGTTATCGGTAAGTTGAACAGAAATGAACATGGTACGTACTTAGGCAATTTTGGCCCGGAAGACAGGATACTGGTTCTATACAAAGACGGACAATATGAGTTGACTAACTTTGAGTTGACCAACCGTTATGAACCAAGAGAAATCTCAAAAGTAGTCAAGTTTGTTCCTGATAAGGCCATCTCTTGCTTATATTATGAAGGCGAACACAAAATCTATTATATCAAACGTTTCAAAATCGAGACAACTACTATCGACAAGAAATTCCTGTTTATTACAGATACTAAAAACTCACGCTTATTGGCAGTTAGTGTTGACAAATATCCTCGTATAACGCTCAAAACTAAAGCTGATAAAAAAGCCCCTATCGAAACACAGACTATCAATGTCGATGAGTTTGTAGAAGTAAGAGGCTGGAAAGCAATCGGTCAGAAACTTAACGTATATGAGGTAGTTGAGGTGAAAATGCTCGACCCTAAACCAGAAGAGGTAGAGGTAAAAGAAGAAGTAATAATTGTTCCGGAAGCACCGACTGAACCACCACAGGAAGAAGGAGATGATAGTGATGGACAATTAGCCTTGTTCTAACAAAAAATACACAATAATTTAATTATACAAATGAGGGGAAATTGAATTTCCCCTTTTATATTTCTGCCACTTATTGTACGTCTATTCGCTTCAGTTATGCGTTACCTCATATTTCTTACTTTCTTACTTTGTCATTTGCTCACTCAGGCACAAACGCTTGTTGATAAAATAAAGAAACTCCGGTATGATACTCAATGGCAGCAGGTAGCAGCCATACCCCTGCAATTCCCTACTTATCATCCGCAAGGGATGGTCAGGGTAGGCGATTTTTTCTATATGAGTTCAGTTGAAGTATTAAAAAGGCCGACAAACGGAGAAGCAGGCGAAGGTATCGGGCATCTCTTCAAAATGGATTCCACAGGTAAATTGCTGGCTCAGACTACTTTAGGCGAAGGCACAATGTATCACCCGGGCGGTATTGATTATGATGGCAAACATATATGGATACCAGTAGCAGAATACCGGCCAAACAGCCAGTCTGTTATTTATAAGATTGACCCTGCTACGCTACAATCAACAGAAGTCCTGCGTTTCAAAGAACATATCGGAGGCATTGTGCATAATACTGACGCCCACACTCTCTTTGGCGTGAGCTGGAGTTCAAGAAATTTTTATCAATGGAACCTTAACAAGAAAGAGCAGGTAAGCAACGCAAGTGCTACTCCCGAACAATTACGTATCATCAATCCGACGTTCTATATCGATTATCAGGATTGTCATTATCTGGGTAAAGATATAATGCTTTGTTCCGGTCTTCAACGATACACCAATAACAATCAGACGATTCGCCTGGGTGGTTTCGATCTTATCAGCTTGAAAGACTATCGCCCTATTCATCAGGTACCTGTTCGCTTATGGTCTCCCACGGGCTTACCAATGACAAGCAATCCTTTCTGGGTAGAGTCTACAGCCAAAGGAATAAGAGCCTATTTCGTACCTGACGATGACAAAGCCTCCACACTTTTTATTTATGAAGCCATTTTGCAGCCATAAATAGAGTCCTAAGCCCCTCAATATTAAGTTTTTACAAAAAAATAAAAAAATATTCTCCAAAATTTGGTAGATTACAAGTTTGTTCTTATAATTGCCGAAGGTTTCGGCATAGAAATCCGAAAATATCGGCACAATGAAAAACAGTACAACTAAGACTTTACTTTCTTTGAATATTGCTCATCTGAGAAAGTTAAAAGAATTAAGCCAGGGAGCTTTGGCAGAGGCACTGAATGTTCCAAGAACAACGCTTGGTTCGTGGGAAGAGGGGAAATCATCTCCTACCATTGAGGGATTAACAGCCATAGCCAGATTTTTTGATGTGTCGATAGATACGCTGGTAACGGTAGACCTCACAATGGTAACAGACCTGAAAAGCCTGATTGAAATAGGCGGTAAAAGAGTGCTGTTTCCGATAATGGTTGATAAACAAGGCAATGATATGATTGAGTTGGTACCCGTAAAGGCATCAGCCGGATATATGACAGGTTATACGAATCCTGAATTTATTCAGAGTTTACCCCGTATCTCTTTACCATATATCGCCAACGGAAAATACCGGGGCTTTCCGATTATCGGTGATTCAATGCCACCACTGGAAAAAGGAGCGTTTGTCATAGGTAAATACCTCGAAAATCTCTCTGAGATAAAAGATGGCAAAACCTATGTGATACTGACCCAGAACGATGGACTGGTGTATAAAAGAATAATCAAATTTAATATGGGAGACGGGCATTTATTGCTCCACTCTGACAACACCTATTATATGCCGTATAAACTACCTTTTCAAGAAATTTTTGAAATATGGGAGTTTGTCTGTAGCATCAACCCTACGGACAGACAACCAAGTGATTTAATTTTTTCTGTCTTACAAAGTATTCAATACGATGTGCAGACGATAAAGCTAAACATGAAGTTGTAAGCTATATCGATAGTAAGGAACTCCCGAACTGCTGTTCGATTATTAAAAAAAACTGTTTGAGTTGGTTTTGATTATTAAAATTTAGCTCAGACAGTTTCTAAAAAAACTGGTAATTAACATTTAAAACAAACCTGAAATGCAAACCGCTAAATTTTTAAGTATGAGAATTTATGAATACATGGCTGAAGGAAACGACTTCAAGATGCATGATTTTCTGCCGGCCTCAAATAAAAAACAAGCCCTTAAAAAGGTTAAATCGACGATTGCCAAAATGGGCTACGACAAACCAACCATGTTGAATTTAATTCCCATTGCCGGTAAAAGATAATTTTATGATTGAATCCCAGAATCCAGATAGAAGAGTACCTGTAGAGAAATAGCCAATCCACATACACTTTTTTAAATTCAGCATACCATTTGTCCTTTCAAGCTACAAGGCTATTTCTCTTTACTCTTCTTTGTTTAAATTAAAATCCTGCCTATACTTTTTCACTCTGTCTTTACTTATCCGGGCTTCTGACTTTCGGGTGCCTGCCACATTTCGTACTATGCTGTTTATGAATGATTTGACAGCGGTTTGAAAATATTCTTGGGTTTAATGCAAGAATATTAGCCAAAACTTAGTTAAATTCGTGGTGTGCTTTAAAAATGTTAATACAGGATGTTGGAAAATCGTAAACAAACTATTCTTTTTTTCTTCTTTACAATACTTTTGATTTATGCCGTGAGGCTGCTATATCTACAGGTAATTGATGACAAATATCGTTCATTAGGGTCAACTAACGCTATCAGAAGAGATGTACAGATTCCTTTACGTGGGCAAATCTATGATCGTAACGGCAAGCTATTGGTGGCTAACGTGGAGGTATATGATATGTATATTACGCCACGCAAATTAAAACTTATTGATACCCTGACATTCTGTCGTTTGTTTGGTATCACCCGCCAGTACTTTGATAGTACCATGCGTATAGCTAATGAATATTCGGTCAACAGGGCCTCTTTATTTCTCAGACAATTATCAAAAGAAGATTATGCCAAGGTAGCTGATGCCATGGTTAACTTTTCTGGCTTTCATTTCGAGCAGTCTTTCTTTCGTACCTATCCTGCCCATACGATGGCTAATGCACTTGGCTATATCGGTGAGTTGTCTAAAAAGCAATATGATGAACAGGGAGAAACAAAATACTATAGAAAGGGTGATTATATAGGGCTGACAGGTCTGGAGAAAGAATATGAGATGGATCTTCGAGGGCAAAGGGGTATCAGGTTTACGATGGTGAATGTAAAAGGAGAAGACAAGGGTTCGTATGGTGGGGGTGAATTTGATACCCTGGCTGTAATCGGAAAAAACCTCTATTCAACCATTGATGTGGAGGTACAACAATTGGCTGATAGCCTTTTTCAGAACAAGGTAGGTGGAGTTGTGGCTATAGAACCAAATACGGGAGAAATCCTGACTTTAGGCTCCTACCCTACTTATGACCCTAACGAGCTTTCAGGCAGACTTTTCTCTACCAAATTCAGAGAATTATCTTTGAATCCTGATAAACCATTATTGAATCGGGTAACAAACTCTTTTTATCGCCCGGGTTCTACTTTCAAATTAGTACAATCTGCCGTTGCCCTGGAGTTGGGTGTAATAAACCCTAATACCTCTTTTACCGGATTCCCCTCTCCTATGGCATGTCACGGGCACTCGGCTTTTCATACCGCTAATCTGCACAATGCTATTCAGAATTCCTGCAATCCTTATTTCTTCAATGTATTCAAGAAAATCATCGGGAATAATGACATTGCTAATCCTTTCATGTCAGCGCGCGACGGTCTTGCCGTATGGCATACGATGATGGAAAAATTTGGTTTCGGTATTAAACTGGGTATTGATTTACCGGGCGAAAAAGCAGGACTATTACCGGGTGTAGAACGTTACGATAAAGTATATGGCAAAAACCAATGGAAATTCTCTAATATTTATTCATTAAGTATTGGTGAGGGAGAATTAGGAGTAAATGTATTAAAACTGGCTAACCTGACCGCGGCCCTGGCCAATCATGGTTATTGGGTAACCCCTCATTTAGTAAAAGGGGTTGGCAAAAATAAAGGAGGCGTAAAATCTGACTTAGTGAAAGTACATAAAACAGATATTGACCCCGGGTATTTTATACCTGTAGTCGATGGCATGTTTGATGTGGTTGAACATGGCACAGGCCGTGTTGCTCGCATAGAAGGCCTTGAAGTATGTGGTAAAACAGGTACCTCACAAAATAAAAAGGGCGGTGACCACTCACTTTTTATCGCCTTTGCACCACGGGTTAATCCTAAAATAGCCATAGCCGTAGTAGTAGAGAATGGTATCTGGGGAGCAAGGGCGGCAGCACCTATTGCTTCTCTATTGATAGAAAAATACATCAAAAGAGATATTAAACGGAAAGAATACGTAGAACAAATCATGAACACCAGCTACCGGACAATGGCAGGACGAGCCCAGCCGATTAAAGATGCTACGCCGGAGAATTAATATTATACATAAAAATACCCCTCGAAAGGGGTATTTTTATGTATATGTCTAGTTACTAAGTTTTAACATTGGGAATAATCTCCTTATATCATCTTCGGTAGGCCTTGAACCATACTCACAGATTTCGAAAGATTCAGCATGTTTTACATTGGCAGCATAGTTCTTACCATACCATTTTTCCAGTGATGTTCTGGCTTCAGGTGTGATAGGCACTGCTCTGGTTTTAGCAAGCCATGCTTTTTTGTCGGCATCTGTTTTCGGTACCTGATCCAAATAGCCTCCAATCCAGGGCAACCATTCATATACCTGCGACACATGGGCATCAAGTGCATAGACTTTTTGTTCATATACTGCCGAAATATCTACCACTACATCTGGTCTGAAAGGATTTGGTCGCTGAAAATTATCCTGAAAATATAAAAACACAGGGTTCTTTTTCAATGGCGGCACATCAGGTGCAACATTAGGTACACCAACCATATAGGCAGCATCCTGTACCAATACTCCTGTATATCTATGGTCAGGGTGATAATCATTAGGACGTGGGGCAATAACCATATCTGCTCCCCATTCTCTGATTTTACGAATAATCTGTAATCTTACGCTCAGGTTTGGCAACAACTCTCCATCATGGTTATCCAATACATCATATTCTACACCAAATCTTTTACCTGCTTCTTTGGCTTCGGCAAATCTTCTTTTAGCCAGCATACCACCACCCTCGCTCT
>CALRLS020000102.1:0-12872 GCA_943368815.1 Cyanobium sp. NIES-981 | reverse complement strand
CAACTATCTTGCCACTCAATGCTCCAAAGCCGACTCTGATACCTTCTCTTTCACAATAGCCTTTAATGGTCAATGTATCGTCGTCTTCCAGAAAGGTTCTTTGCAGATTATTATCCAGATTTAAAGGCTGTTTACCACCCATACTCATTTCCAATAAACAACCGGAACTATCAGGCACAGGGCCGCTGATAGTACCTGAAGCTAGTATATCACCTATTTTCAGGTTACAGCCGTTAATGGTATGATGGGCTATCTGCTGTGCCAGGTTCCAGTACATATACTTGAAATTGGTACGGGAAATAGTATAGGCCTGACTATCCGGCAGTAAAAGATTGACGTCTAAAGCAATATCAAAATTCTTCTTTCCTTCAAAAGCCAGATAAGGCAAAGGGGCAGGGTCTTGCTGCGGTGTTTCAGTTCTGAAATATTCCAAAGCCTCTAAAGTAACCACCCAGGGAGAAATAGAAGAGGCAAAATTCTTGCCGAGGAATGGGCCTAGCGGCTGATATTCCCAGCGCTGTATGTCACGTGCTGACCAGTCATTGAAAAGTACTAATCCAAACACATAGGTCTCTGCTTCTGCCGTGCTGATGCTTTCTCCTAAAATGGAATTTTTGCCAATAATTGCACCGATTTCTACTTCAAAATCCATTTCTTTGGTAGGAGAGAAAACAGGAGCGGGGCTATCAGTAGGCTTTATCTGTCCTTTCGGACGGATAATAGGTGTGCCCGAAACCACAATCGAACTGGCCCGACCGTGATAAGCAATAGGTATATGTTTCCAGTTGGCAACCAGCGGATTATCCGGCCTGAACATCTTGCCTACATTGGTAGCGTGCTCCAGGCTAGAATAAAAATCGGTATAATCGCCTACCTTGACGGGTAAGTGCATTTTTACGGATTCTATGGGATAAAAAGCCTGATTGAAATATCTTTTAAGCGGAGAATTTTCCTGAATCAGCCACTCCTGCAATTGTAGCCTAATGGTCTTAGTATTCTTTTTACCTAAGCCTATAAAGGCATTCAGATAAGCCTGATTGCATACATTACGCGGAACAGATAATAAACCGGACTTCCGTAATTGCTCCAGATCTATGACATAATCGCCAATGCGAACACCGACCCGAGGAGAATTTTTACCAATACTAAATATACCAAAGGGAAGATTGTGAATGGAGAAATCAGTATCTGCAGGAATATTCAGCCAGGAATTCATTATGCTTTAATTAATTAAAATAATTATTGTAAGGGCATCAGCTGACGTTTTTGTGAATCGTATTCATGATGCGTACCAGTTCATCGTAATCTGCATTGGTCAGACCATCCCACGATTTTCTTCTCACCTCACCAATTACCTCCAATGCCCGGGTATGTAATTCTTCTCCGTCTTCGGTCAGAAATATATTAAACTTTCTGCGGTCTTCGTCGGCCATTTGTCGTCTTACCAGCTTTTTTTCGACCAATAAATCAAGAATACGAGTGACAGTCGGAGCATCTTTGGCGGTGTCAACCGCTAAATCATTCTGACTGATGCCGGGTTTGGGCTTGATGTGGTCAAGTACCACCCATTGGTCTACAGTCAGGTCGATACCGTTATCAGTCAGCCCCTTTTGCATGAAACTACGAATTCGTTTAATAGTCGTATCTATCTTAAAGAAATAGGAGCGTTGGTCAGAGTGGGTCATTTTTATCGATGGTCAATCCTTTTGTAATGCTAACGGAGATTGTAAATCCGTCAATTTTGCAAAGTATAGATTATTTATACTTCGATTCCTAATAGAATATTTTGTGATTACCCTATTAGGCAGCAAAATGTTTTACAAAAGTAGAAAAAACCTTCAATTATTGGCATACTAATAATTGTTGCTCCAAAACTTTTTCAAATTCGGGCAATGAATGAAATAATTGCTCGTATGAGTCGATGATGAAATATTTTTTCTGATACGTATCAATTTTTACTTCCGTGTCAATTATCTCTTCAATATTATAAGGTACTCTATCCGGTATATCACTATGCAGGCTGTATTCGCTCTCACCGCTTGATGACAGAATACCCCCGCCATAGATTCGCAATTGATTATCTTCACGCAGCAGCCCAAACTCAACTGTGTACCAATAAAGTCTCTGCATCATTTTGATGGCGGCTTCATCTTCAATGTATTTCAATGAAATCTTGCTGAATTCTGCCAGAAAATCACAGAAAGCTATATTTGTCAGCAAAGGCACATGTCCGAAAGTATCATGAAACATATCGGGTTCTTCCAGGTATTCCAGTTGTTCACGGCTTCTCAGCCAGGTAGAGGCCGGGAACTTTTTGGCAGCCATTAACTCGAAAAAATCTTTGATGGGCACCAGACCCGGTACACCAATTACCGACCAGCCTGTTAAGGACTGTAATCTTGGGTTCAAATCCTTTTCAAAGTCAGGGATACGCTCTGCCTCAAAACCTGCTTTATCAATACCTTCCAGATAATCTTTGCTTGCCAACTCGGGCAGTTTATTTACCTGCTTTTCAAACAAGGCACGCCATACTTCATGGTCTTCAGTTGTATAGGACGAATATGACTGATTCATAATTTTATAGTTTTATCAGAGAGTACCTCTCAATACCTGTTCTCTTTCAATGGCTTCAAAAAGCGCTTTAAAATTGCCTTTGCCAAAAGATTTGGCGCCTTTTCTTTGGATAATCTCAAAAAACATGGTTGGGCGTGGTTCAATGGGTTTGGTGAAAATCTGCAAAAGGTAGCCCTCATCGTCTCTGTCGACCAGAATACCCAAAGATTGTAATTGTTCTATTTCTTCATCAATAGCACCTATGCGTCCTTTCAGGTCTTCATAATAACTCTCCGGCACCCGCAAAAACTCAACACCACGTTCAAGCAGATGGGTGACAGTGGTGATTATATCATCAGTTGCCACGGCCAGGTGCTGTATGCCTGCACCCTCATAAAAATCCAGATATTCTTCTACCTGAGATTTCTTCTTGCCCTCGGCTGGTTCATTAATCGGAAACTTGATTCTGCCGTTCCCGTTAGACATCACCTTACTCATCAGAGCAGTGTAATCTGTCGATATATCTTTATCATCAAAACTCACCAATTGATTGAATCCCATTACTTTACCATAGAAATTCACCCATTCGTTCATTTCGTTCCAGCCTACATTGCCTACCATGTGGTCAACAAACTTTAAACCGACCGGAGAGGGGTGATAGGTCGGAGTCCATGCCCGGAAATTCGGCAGAAAAACACCATCATACTGGTTTCTCTCTACAAAAATATGAACGGTATCACCATAAGTATGGATACCCGAACGGACAACAATGCCGTGTTCATCTTTTTCTTCTCTCGGCTCCAGATAAGGTTTTGCCCCGCGTGAAATAGTCTCATAATAAGCATCACGGGCATCGTCAACCCACAAGGCAACCACTTTCACACCGTCGCCATGCATGTCAATATGTTTGCCGATTTCGGTGCCCCCAAGTAGTGGCGAGGTAAGTACAATCCGGATTTTACCTTGCTGCACAACATAGCTCTCACGGTCTTTTAGTCCGGTTTCGAGCCCTGCATAGGCTAAGGGCTGAAAGCCAAAAGCAGATTGGTAATAGTGGGCTGCCTGTTTGCAGTTGCCTACGTATAGTTCGATGTAGTCAGTGCCGTTAATAGGCAGAAAATCAGTATTTTCTGCCCTGTCGATTGTATTTGATTGTTGATGAAGCATAATTGCCTTATGTTTTGTGGAAATGAAGTGTATTAATCAATCCAGCTATTGAAATATTTGCCGTCGTCAAGTTTCAGTGCTTCTTCAGTCAGCATTAATGGTTTGAATGTATCAACCATCACAGCCAACTCCTGCGTTTCTTTTTTGCCAATGCTACGCTCCATTGCTCCGGGGTGTGGCCCATGCGGAATACCACCCGGGTGCAGTGTGATGTGCCCTTGTGCAATATCATTCCTGCTCATAAAATCGCCGTCTACATAATAAATCACTTCGTCCGAATCTATATTTGAATGATTATAAGGCGCCGGAATGGCTTTCGGGTGATAATCATACAAGCGCGGGCAGAATGAACAAACCACAAAAGCGTCCGTCTGGAAAGTCTGATGCACTGGTGGCGGTTGGTGGATACGCCCGGTTATTGGCTCAAAATTATGTATCGAAAATCCCCAGGGATAATTATAGCCATCAAAGCCCACTACGTCAAATGGGTGATACTTGTACACGAGACTGTGTAATTGATTTTGTTTCTTGATTTTTATGAGAAACTCTCCCTGTTCATCATGCGTTTCAAGATTTTCGGGTAGTTTATAATCCCGTTCACAAAAAGGTGAATGTTCCAATAATTGTCCGAAATGATTGCGGTATCGTTTGGGTGTATAAATTGGAGAATGCGATTCAACGTAGAAAATCCGGTTGTCTGTCGTATCAAAATCAATCTGATAAATCATGCCTCTCGGAATAATCAGGTAATCGCCGTATTCAAAAGAAATATTCCCTAATTGAGTGCGAAGCGTACCTGTGCCTTTATGGATAAACAGTAATTCATCTGAATCAGCATTTTTATAGAAATAGTCTCTCAGCGATTTTTGAGGAGCGGCCAGTCCAATAATACAGTCTTTGTTTACCAATAGTGGTATACGGCTATCCAGAAAATCTTCCTTTGGTGCTACATTAAAGCCAATCAGTTTACGCATCATTAAATGATGCGTGTTGGCTATTTTCGGGCTGACGTCCTTACTGTCCAGCATCTGCATTACCTGCGTTGGCCGATGAATATGGTACATTAACGATGCCATGCCATCAAAACCGATAGTACCAAAAAGCTGCTCATAGTATAAGCCGCTACCATCCGGTTTTTCAAATTGTGTATGGCGTTTAGCAGGTATTTTTCCTAATTTATGATAAACAGGCATATATTTGCTATAACAATTATTGTTAAGCAAAATAAATAAAAATTAATTGTTATGACAAGTAAATTGGTGATATTTTTTTATTGAATTGGATTAATTGGGGTTTTGGGAGAGGTTTAGGCAAAAAAACAGGCCTTGCTGTTTGGCAAGACCTGTTTTTATGTGTGTATTTTATAGATTTTTGGCAACTTTCACGGGACTTCGATTACTCTCACTAAGAAAGCGAAGGCTTGTTGGCAATTACAAATCTTGAGAATTTAATTTTTATAAATTCCAAAAGACTCTCAATCGGTGCCTGAGCGTAGTCGAAGGCCCCGGTTTGGAGTGGTTTTTCTAAGGAGAGTTATAATTGCAACAATTGAGTTTTGTGCAACTTTCCCGGGACTTCGACTACGCTCAGTCACCGAGAAAGCGAGAGAATTCTTATTGTTTTCGAATGAAATTAACTATGACTAAAAATCAATCATCACCGCATCAACTGCGCACCATTCTTAATTTCTTCCACTACATTCGGGTCGAGAAGGGTAGAGGTATCGCCTAAATTAGAAGTTTCGCCTTCGGCAATTTTGCGCAGAATCCTACGCATGATTTTGCCTGAACGTGTTTTCGGCAAACCACTCACAAACTGAATTTTGTCAGGTTTGGCAATTGGACCAATCACGCGTGAAACCGTGGCTAATATGTCTTTTTTGGTTAATTCTGCATCATTCAGATGACTTTCGCAGATGACATAAGCATAAATCCCCTGGCCTTTAATATCATGGGGATAACCCACTACAGCCGATTCAACCACACCTGTATGCATATTAATGGCATTTTCAACTTCAGCAGTACCTATTCTATGGCCTGATACATTCAATACATCATCTACACGACCAGTGATTCTATAGAAACCATTCTCATCACGCATCGCGCCGTCTCCCGTAAAATATAGATTCGGATAAGCCGCAAAATAATTGGTTCTGCAACGCTCATGGTCTCCCCATGTAGTGCGTATCGTAGACGGCCATGGGAACTTGATACACAAATTACCACTCACATTACCACCCAGAATCTCATTGCCGTTTTCATCAACCAGCATCATCTGGATACCCGGCAATGGGAGAGAAGCCCATGCAGGTTTCAAAGGCGTGATGCCTGCCAATGCAGAAATCAGAATACCCCCGGTTTCGGTCTGCCACCAGGTATCCACTACCGGACAATTATCTTTGCCGATGTTCTTCGAATACCAATGCCAAGCCTCTTCGTTGATAGGCTCACCAACAGAACCCAAAATTTTAAGCGAACTCAAATCTTTTCCTTCTACATATTCAGTACCAAAACCCATCAATGAGCGAATGGCTGTTGGGGCAGTATATAGAATATTAACGCTGTGTTTATCTACGATTTCCCAGAAACGGCCAGCATCCGGATAGGTAGGCACCCCTTCAAACATCAACGAGGTAGCACCACAAGCCAATGGGCCATAAACGATATAAGAATGTCCGGTTATCCAGCCAATATCAGCCGTACAGAAATGTACCATACCCGGCTTATACTGAAACACGTTCATAAAGGTATAGGCTGTATAAACCATATAGCCTCCACAAGTATGCACAACTCCTTTAGGTTTTCCGGTTGAACCGGAAGTATAAAGAATAAATAATGGGTCTTCTGAGTCCATCTCTTCGGCCGGACAATCAGAATTGACAAATTTCACCTCTTCTTCCCACCAGACATCACGGCCTTTAATCATACTCACTGGCGTGCGGGTACGGGTAGCCACAATCACTTTCTTTACTGACGGGCAACCAATCAGGGCATCGTCAACAGTATCTTTCATCGGAATCGCCTTATTACCACGTGCGGCACCGTCAGTAGTAATGACAGCCACACATTGCGAATCATTGATACGGTCGGCAATAGAAGAAGCCGAAAAACCACCAAAGACCACCGAGTGAATAGCGCCGATACGGGCACAAGCCAATGTAGCAATGGCCAATTCAGGAATCATCGGCATATAAATACATACCCTGTCGCCTTTTTTTACACCGTTGCGCTTTAGTACATTGGCAAAGCTGCATACCCGGTCAAATAACTGGCGGTAAGTAAGTATGATACTGTCTTCGTTCGGGTCGTTAGGTTCCCAGACAATGGCCGGTTGTTGTGGTTTTTCTCTTACGTGGCGGTCGAGACAGTTTTCAGTGATATTGAGTTTGCCGCCTACAAACCATTGTATTTTTGGTTCTTTAAAATTCCAGTCTAATACTTTTGTCCAGGGCTTTCTCCATTCAAAATTATTGGCAGCAATTTCAGCCCAGAAGCCTTCAGGGTCTTGCACACTCGCCTCATAGGCTTTTTGATACTCTTCGTAGGTTTGAATAAGCATGATTGTAACAGAGGGTAATTAGAAAATGTTATTGTACTCCGGGTTGTAATTGGTATTGAATAATTCATGGTTGATTTTATAGATAACCAAATCTTTCGATTGAATTGGACGTACCAACGGACCTACCAACGAGACGTATGCAATACCTCTACAAAAGGAAACAGATTTCCCCACAAATATCGCAGAAAATCATCCTACAATCCAACTACCTACTTTAGGAATTTTACTGATAATTTTCACTATCAGATAACTGATGATAGCCGTTATTAAAAAATGAACGGTTATTCCAACTAAAGGATGAATCCAGGTGAAATTAATATGGTATTGTCGGGATAGTATCCTTAAAATCAGGGCATGGACTAAATAAACCCCATAACTGGTAATATCTAATTCAGTCATGATTTTAGGCATAAAATCCACATCAAAGGCCTTCTGAAAAAGCAGAAATATTGTTATTGACATAGTCATTACAGGCAAACTCAGATAATCGGTATAATCATACACATATTTACCTGCTTCCCACGAAACAGCATAACAGATATAGCCTGTCAATGCCCATGATGCTAAAAACAAAATAGCAAGGACACTTTTTGAGAGGCTTGTACCAACGTTACCTAAATAATAGCCCAATACAAAATATCCCACAAAACCCGTAAAATACCTGATGTCAAACTTAATCTCGAAGCCAAACCATTTATTAACGAGCGTATAAACAACATTACCCACAAGCCATAATGAGATGAAATAAAAAACTTCATTTCGTCGGGTTTCAGGTTTCGGGCTGTTTTCTGCTCCTTTAATCCATCGGCTGATAACCGGAGTAAAGGCATAAATACCCAGCAACATATACACAAACCACAAATGCCCTGCGCCTCCGCCACCACCAGTCAGAATCTTCTTTACAAAATCACCTATCGTCCAGGGAGTTCGTTCATTGGCTAAACCTTTAAAATTAGACCAGATAATATATACGAGGCTCCAGATAAGAAAAGGAACAAAGATGCGGGAAAAGCGTTTTTTCAGGAAACTGCTTAATTCTTCATATTTGCCAATGAGTAAATAACCAGAAAGCATCACAAACACAGGTACCGCAAATCGGCCAAATACATTAATTATATGGCAAATCCACCAATCTGTTATGGGTATTTTTTTGACATGCAAAGCACCAAAGCCCGCGGCATGAAGCAAAATAACCGTTAGTGTTGCTAATACCCGTAGGTTAGTTACCCAGTATTTTTTCATAGTTTTTCGCCATTCTTTGTGCTATACTCTCCCTGCATGGCATAATAGCCGAATATCGACATACCCAATGTTATAATCGGCGCCAATATAAAAGTATAGATAATGGCAGGCACCAGATCATTTCCCCCTGTCTTCCAGAGAGGTAATGCCTGAAAATAAATAAGATAAACTCCGGCACTTATGCCTGTCAATATCCAAAATATGCCTAATGCTTTTCTGATTGCGTTCATAGTTTTGATGGTTTAGTCGTTTATCTTTCTGTCTTTGCCGTTGATATAAATAAGCCCGATTATAAAGCAGATACCCGCAATGATAATTGGGTAGTACAAACCTTGCAGATAAGGTTTATCAAACACAGCGGCTTGTCCGGCAGTTTTGGCTTTTGCGTTTATGTCATTCGCCTGTGTGGCAAGAAAAGTAGCAATGGCAGGCATGAGCCCTCCAAATATACCATTGCCTATATGGTAAGGCAAAGACATGGACGAATACCTGATTTTGGTAGGGAACATCTCAACCAGAAAAGCAGCTATAGGCCCATAGGCCATGGTCACGAATATAATCAGACAGAATACGAGCATTACCAGCGTCCATTTATCAGCGCTGTTAATCATGATTGTCTTTTTTATCTCAGGTTTATGAGGGCTAATAGATTTATCGGCCAGGCTCACAGTTTTCACTACTTCTTTCATAATGGTGCCATCTTCATAATCATGAATCGTAGTGGTTGTAATCACTGAATCTGCTATGGTTTTAGCCATGATTTCTACCTGTACACTTGTTTTATCGGTAGTATTAATCTCTATTTTATTAGCCACATTTACGGTCTGGTATATCTTATCAAAAATCGGCCTGTATAATAAAACAGCCAACAACATACCTGAGAGCATAATGCCTTTTCTGCCTATTTTATCAGATAATCCGCCAAAAACAATAAAGAATGGTGTGCCCATAATCAATGCCCACATCATGACTGTATTGGCCTGCACATCATCAATATTACAGGTTTTGAGCAGAAAACTCTGTGCATAAAACTGGCCTGTATACCATACAACCCCTTGACCCATAGTAGCACCGAAAAGAGCAAGCAAAACAAACTTAAAATTAAGACGGTTGCCAAATGATTCTTTTAAAGGATTGGTAGAGGTTTTTCCTTCTGCCTTCGCCTTCTCAAAGAGGGGAGACTCTGACATATTGCGGCGAATCAGGAAAGAAACAAAGACCATCAGGATGGATACCAGAAAAGGCAGCCGCCAGCCCCAATCCTCAAATGATTCTTTTGACATCGATGTACGGGTAATCATAATCACACCTAAAGATACGAACAGGCCGACTGTAGCTGTTGTCTGTATCCAGGATGTCCAGTACCCTCTTTTATGGACTGGTGAATGCTCTGCCACATAAGTAGCCGCTCCGCCATATTCTCCACCTAATGCCAGACCCTGTAATAGCCTTAATAAAAGCACCAGAATAGGGGCTAAAGCACCGATGCTTTCATAGCTAGGTATCAGACCTATGGCAAAAGTAGCACCTCCCATCAACAGAAGAGTGACCATGAATGTATATTTTCGCCCGATTAAATCACCGAGGCGACCAAAAACCAATGCACCGAATGGCCGGACTACAAATCCTGCTGCAAAGGTGGCAAGCGTATTTAAAAAGCCTGCAGTAGGATTATCGGTCGGGAAGAATTTAGAAGCTAAAACAGTAGCCAGACTGCCGAAGATATAAAAATCGTACCACTCAATAAGCGTACCTACTGATGAAGCACCAATGATGTAGCCTAAACTTTGTTTTTTTTCAGACATTTACTAGTAATTTTTAGGGATTAGATGGAAAATATTTTTAATGGTTGGTAGATTTTTATTTCTTCGTACGCTCCCATTTGATAAGCATAAATTTATCTTCTACCTCGGTGACTGTCACACCAATACCACGCAGGTTCTCTCTATCAGCATAAAATTCAAGCAATTCAGCATAAGTCAGAATTAATGTTGTTGGTCTGTAATCGTTTTTCCGACCAGGTATCAGAATATGGTATTTTCGCACCCAGTTCATTACCGAAACATGGCTGATACCCAAAAGCCGCTCAATTTCTCTGAAACTGAGTCCTTCGAGATATAGCTGAAGCGCTTTTGTTACAAAAAAACTTTCTATACTCTTACCCAGCTTTTCGACGGTAAAATTATAGCTGCAATCTTTGCATTTATAGCGTTGTTTTTCCTTGACTATGCCGTTCCGGGATATATTATTAGAATCACATTGCGGGCAGTGGGGGAGTTCCATTGCGTTCTATAGTTTTTTAGCAAAGATAATTTTTTTTGATAGGATACAACAATTTCGTCCTAATATTATATTTTATGTGTGCACTCATTATTTTTTCAGGATATTATTCTGCAAAATATGCCAAATCGCCCAATTAAGTACTGAAACTAAATTAAGAAAAAAACATTTTCATCAAATAAATCCGCCTTTTATGAATCCCCGTATATATATGTATGTGATTCGGTAATCAAATTACAGAAACTCAATAGCCATTAAAACTGAAGCCCAAAATAAGTCTATAATAGTAGTCCGCTACTATTATAGGCTATTTGAGCTTATACTCATTAAGTATTGATAAGTGCAATTAAAATTCATTTAATCCATAGTCCATAAAAATAACAAGCCCCTGGGGAGTCATTCCTCGGGGCTTGTTATTAATGGTGATTGAGTGAATGAATGATTGAGTGAATGAGTGATTGAGTGATTATTTCAATTATGAAGTAGTGAATAACAATTTACAAATTCTTTTTTGCTTACACTTTAAATAAGTACTTTAGAAATAGTGCCTTCCCAATAATCACTAACTCACTAATTCACTCAATCACTCAATGGATTTAATTAAAAAACACCTGATACTGAATAATTGTTGAGCCTTTTCTGTTGCTGAATTCTCCTTTGCCACTGGCATTCGTTAAGAAAATGGGTCTGTCCTGATACGCCAGAGTTAGTTTTGAATTATGACCATTTAATAACCATGTTACGCCTAAATCCCAATAATTCACTCCCTGATTTAATCTTTCATAATTGGCATGTTGTAAGGATACATAGGGCATTAGGGTTGTTTTGCCTATCAGATTATCTTTGAATTTATAACCAACTTGCGCATAAATTACATTCCCTGTGCCATAGCCCGGGAAACCATTTCCTGAACCATTGATTATATCCTTACGTGTAGTGCCATTGGCAGGGTTCATGGCTGCAATATTGCGGATATAGTTTTTGCCAAAATCAAAATGCCCAACCGATGCATAAGCGCTAATCGCTTGTCCTTCAGCACCTACTGGTGCATCATAATAAGCATCCAGTGATAATTGCACCATATTCGTTTCAACAGTATCTATCTTGTTCGCTGCAAGCGTCCACATGGCTTTGGGTTGATACACAAATCCTGCACCGATGTTGAAGACTTTTTTCTTGCCCAGGTAAGTGCCTGTCATATAAGGAGTCAGGTTAGATTCCTGGTCAAGAAACTGCCATTGAAAATACCCGTTCCATTGAAACTTAGGAGGTTTTGATGAAAAATTGGCAATATCCGAGCTGAGTGTTGCATTATAGGAAGCGGCCTTCTGAAACGCCATAGGGTCAGATAAGGCAATCCGGTAATCAAATTTGCCTAATTTACCTTTCGCATAAAAGGATAGTTTTCTCAAAAACTGGTCGGTAATATCATTAGTAGATTGCTGATACAAAGGTGCATCGACCCCCAAAATACTACCTACAGAGGGCGAAGCAAAGCGAGCCAGACCACTCCAAGCAGCCAGACCACCTCCAAAGGATAGTTTGTTTTTCACAACAGCATATTCTCCCAAAGCATCATGTATAAAGAAGCCCAGTTTACGGTCTGAAATACCATTGAAATTGTTTTCTCCAATCTGGCTATAAATAAATACTCTATCTGTTAACTGACCATAAAACTGTATCCTGAAACGACGTATCCCAATATCCCATGTGTTTTTCTTAGCATATCCGAAAATCGTTGAGCCTTCGTTTAATGTGGTATTTCGCAACCAGGCCTGATTGACCATTGTAAATTTTACATAGTGCGAACCATCTTCATTGAGTGTCAGTTTGCCGTCTTTTAATACCTGTGCCTGCGAAAACAGAGGCAGTGATATTATTATTAGCACATATAAGGCTATTCTTGTTGAATGCATAAAAGTAAATTATTTGTGAGATACAGAAATAGTATTCAGGAAACACCAGAGTTTACCAGCAAGAGTTAATAAACAGTATATGCTTCAAGCCTGTGAATTTAATTGCCAAACTTAAGTAAATTATAACTGAGACATTTAGTAACGCATGTAATATAA
>CALRLS020000101.1:0-12884 GCA_943368815.1 Cyanobium sp. NIES-981 | reverse complement strand
GGGGTATTTTTTTATTTGTACTTTGGTCTAAAAATATGCCTGAATGCTTCAGACGCTCCCCCTAAAAATTGATTTATTTGCTATCATTATACTATTAGGCGTAGTACAGGGGTTCTTCTTAGCCTTTTTCTTCTTGACTGTTCAGAAAGGCAATAAAGTAGCGCATCGGTATCTCGGTCTATTATTGTTTTCAATGGCTTTTGCCATTACAGAGGTTTTAATGGGTTATACCAATTATACCTTTCATACCCTCTATCTGGTAGATATGTCTGAACCTACCAATTTTGCGCTGGCACCACTTTCATTTCTTTACATACAGACTTATATAACTGAGCGTTTCAACAAAACACAGTTATTACACCTTATTCCTTTTTTTGCTTATCTTATCTATATGTCGGTATTGTTTTATCCTTTACCCGACATTCAGCATTATAATTCTTATCTCTACGCTTTTCACCCTGATATGACAACCGTGCCCTGTGATTATGCTGAAAGAGAATGGTATTATTGGTTTAAACATCATGTGAACGACCTTATGTTCGCCTACATGGTTGTGTATGTATTGGCAAGTTTTTATGTGGTTAATAAGGCCTTTAAAAAAGGAGGGCTTCCCCTTAATTCCAATCAGAATCATAAATTAAGCTGGGCTCGCAATCAGGCTGTTTCGATGGCTTCCATTGTTATTATTTTCCTGATTATTAAGCTGACTTTTATTCATGACTTAGGTGACCATATCATTGCGGGGCATATCACACTTATTATCTATGCTATTTCATTCTCAGTCATCAGCCGTCAAGATTCTTTCATGAAGAGCAGGCAAAGGCAGGAAAGAAATATGAGAAATCTTCACTCACAACAGATATACAGGACAATACACTGGCGAAACTGACAGAAATCATGAGTACAGAAAAGCCTTTTTTGAATGCTTCTTTTTCTTTGCCCGGTCTGGCTAAAAGGTTGGCTGTTTCACCTCATCACTTATCACAAATTCTTAACGAAAAGTTAGGACAAAGTTTTTTTGACTATACCGCCATTTATCGCATCAAAGAAGCACAGCAATTATTAGTATCTCCAGAACATGCCCATATCAAGATTGAGGAAATAGCCGAAATGGTGGGTTATAATTCAAAATCGGCCTTTAATACATCTTTTAAGAAGATTGTCGGACAAACACCTTCACAATTCAGGGTACAGAAATAGGTTCATTTTTATCGGCTAGAACGTCTCGCTTATCGGCAAGGCGGTTTCTATATAGAAGACTACCTAGTTTTGTTGCATCATTTAAACAATTATGCACAAAATCATGAAACCTGTTACAACAACAAATGAACCGGAAACAAAAACTATAAAACGCCAGTATTATATCGACTGGATTCGGGTTATAGCTTTCTGTATTCTTATTTTATTTCATAGCGGTATGTTCTTTGTCGGCTGGGACTGGCATGTAAAAAACAATGTCATTAATCATACAATGGAGTTCCCGATGGAATGGCTGCACCTCTGGCGCCTGCCTTTGCTATTCTTTATTTCAGGCGTAGGTGTAAGTTTTGCTATGAAATCCAGGACAGGCTGGCAATTTGTGGGTGAGCGCACCAAACGCTTATTGTTGCCTCTTGTATTTGGTATGTTCGTCATTGTTCCGCCACAAATCTACTTTGAACGATTACAAAGCGGGCAATTCAACGGTTCTTATCTGGATTTTTATCAAAGAGTTTTTCAATTTATTCCCTATCCAAAGGGGGATTTCTCCTGGCATCACTTATGGTTTGTGGCTTATTTATGGATTTTCTCTTTGGTATGTACACCTCTCTTCTTATGGTTAAAATCTGAGAATGCGAAAAACATAATAGCTGCCGTACGTGCTACATTCACCAATATTTGGGGACTACTATTATTGAGCATAATACCCATGATTCTTTACTGGACACTCAGAGATAAATGGCCTGTTAGCAACAACCTGATTTCAGACTGGTATAACTTTAGCCTTTCGCTTACAATCTTCATCTATGGCTATATTATAGGCACTAATCCGAAAATATGGAATATTATGGAGAAGCACCGTGTTGCACTTTTCAGCGTTGGTACATTTATCATTGTATTCAGAATTTCTTTTGATGCCATTTTTGGGAGTATCCCTGACGACCTGCCTTTTATGCCATTCATTAATGGTTTTCTGACAATGGTAAGCCTTTGGACAACTATTCTGGCTATCTGCGGATTTGCCAAGCATTATCTCAATTTCAAAAACAGATTTTTAAGCTATAGTACCGAGGCCGTTTATCCTTTCTATATTCTGCATCAGACTATTACTGTAGCCATAGGCTTTCATATAGCCGACTGGGATTTAAATGTTTGGTTGAAACTATTGATTCTATCGCTCGGCACTTTTGGGTTTAGTTTGTTTATCTATCATTTTCTTATCAGGCCATTTAATTTTATCCGGCCTTTATTTGGGGTAAAAGCTAAATAAAGTTGTTTATGTTTTTTAACCACGGAGTTGACGGAGTTTTGCACAGAGTTTCACGAAGTAAGTATTAAAACTTCGCAAAACTCTGTGCCTTACTCCGCGTCACTCCATGGTAAAATTGTTATAAATTCTCTGATTAAAAATAGAAAAAGGTTGCCAAACTGGCTTTAAAAGTTTAGATTTGTTTACAATAGGTGTTTCTTGACAAGGCTTATTCATTCTACCCCCAATAAAATATCTCAACTTTAAGCACGTTTTTATTATACAATAAACAGAGGAATTTATCTCTGCTTTTAAAGATGACTTTCAAGAAATTCATTTTATTCTTTAGCCTCTTATGCGGGTTTGGATATGAAAGTGTAGCACAAAATGTGCACGCTATCAAATATCCTGCCTTGGAAAGAATGCTCAAGCAATCGAAAGATACGGTGCTAGTAGTCAATTTCTGGGCTACCTGGTGCAAGCCTTGTATCGAAGAACTCCCTTACTTTGAGAAAATCAGCAAAAAATACGAAGGTACGAAGGTAAAGGTGGTTCTGATAAATCTGGATGTGATAAAGGATTTGAACACGAAAGTAAAACCCTTTGTAACGAAAAATAAGATTAAATCGTCGGGCATTTATTTATTAGATGAGCCTGATTATAATTCATGGATTGACTTGGTATCTCCCGATTGGTCGGGTTCTTTACCATTTACGCTTATGCTTGTGTCGGGCAACAAAACACGCAAAACATTTGAACAGCCTTTAACAGAAAGCCAAATAGAGAACGAACTACAGTCTTTTCTGAAGCTATAATCTCTTTATTTATTGTTTAACACCATTTTGAATTTTATGAAAAAAATCAGCATTCTCAGCATGGCAGGAGCACTATTTCTTGTGCTTAGCAGCTTCCTTTTACCGCTAGACGGTTATAAAGTAGGTGATAAGGTAATGATTTTCAAGCTAAAAAACGTTGACAACAAAATGGTGGCTTTGGGGCATGATGCAACGGCCAAAGGATATATTGTGGTTATTACCTGCAATACCTGTCCGGTAGCGCAAACCTATGAACAACGTATTATTGATTTAAACAAGACTTATGCACCAAAAGGCTATCCGGTAATAGCCATCAATGCCAATGACGGGACACGTTCACCAGGGGATAGTTTCAGTGAAATGCAGGAAAGAGCCAAAAGCCTGGGCTATCAGTTCCCTTATTTACTGGATGAAACGCAGGAAGTAGCCAAAACTTATGGTGCAAGAAGTACTCCTACCGCCTATGTAGTAAAACGTGAAGGCAATGATTATATCCTGGCTTATCATGGTGCTATTGACAATAATTCTAATGATGCCTCTGCTGCCAGTGTACATTATGTAAAACAAGCCGTTGATGCTTTATTAACCAATAAACCAGTAGAAATTACTACCGCCAAAGCAATTGGCTGTGGTATTAAATGGAAGATGTAATTTGAAATTGATTTTATAAAAAAGGCTTGGGGTGAATATCGCCCCAAGCCTTTTTACTTTATGCAATCCATTTAGAATTTTACAATTCTCTGATTCTGATATTTCTGAACGAAACCATATCACCATGGTCTTGTAGAGCAATTTTACCTTTGTCGTGAGGTTTGGCGTACTCCCATGTCGGGAATTTACTTTTTGCTACCATAGCAACCCAGTCTGTGCTGCCATATTCATATTCTACTACTTTTTCGCCATTCAACCAATGTTCTATGTGGCCATCCTTTACAATTATTTTACCTTTATTCCATTGTCCTGCAGGCTTTACGATGGTAAGGCTTTTGGGTGGCTGTAAATCATAGTTGGCACCTGTTTTCTGTGTATCTTTCAATTTTGCAGGATAGTTGGCATCGTCAATAATCTGATATTCCGGCCCTGACATATAGCTTGATTCTTGCTCAGGTGTTTCAATTACTTTATAAATTACGCCACTATTGCCTTTTACGGCAGCTTTAAAATCAAATTCAAGCTCAAAGTTTTCATACTCTTTGTCAGATACAAGGTCGCCACTACCACCATGTGTCATTAAAACTCCACCCATTACATGCCAGCCTTTTACTTCTTTTGCCTTCCATGTATGCCAGCCGGAGGTTGTTTTTCCATCAAATAATTTTACCCATTTCCCTTTTTGTGCTGAGGCATTAATGGCACAAAAGGCTAAAGCGAAAATCAATACTTTTTTCATTGTCAAATTAAGGTTGATATATGTTGAAAAATAATGCTGCTAAGAAACGAAAATAATGCTGCTAAGAAACGAAAATTATACTTTAAAAATTAATTTTTTTCTATAAAAACCCCAGAGAATAATAAACCAGATAAGCACATAGACCAAAGCCCCGGCCAGAGAAGCATTTTTAGGTTCACTAAAATACGGTACAATGCCATATTCATACATCCACGAGGTCAAACCCATAGGCTCCTTATCCTCAATAAGGATTTTAATAATGTTCAATGCACGTGGAATAATACCCGAAAAAAAGAATACAACCATCGGGTTCACGCCAAAAATCACAAATGGCTTAGTCCAGAAATCAAAGTGCAATACATCAATTAGGTAATACAATGTACCCAATACTAATAATGCCCATCCGGCAGTATATAGCACAAAAGAGCTGGTCCACAGCGCTTTATTGATAGGGAACACCATATCCCAAAGGAATCCAAACATAACACCTGCTGCTCCGGCACTAAGCAGATAAATAGCCTTCTTATTTTTTTCAAAATTATTCGTCAGCAATTTGCCGGTCATCATTCCTACGATACCTGTCCCTATGGCAGGGATAGTACTCAGGATACCCTCCGGGTCCCAGGTTTTTGAAGTTGCCCATAAGTGTCCCGGCAATAAGAGGTTATCTAACCAGGCCGCGAGATTAGTGCCTTTTTCAAAATTAGCCGTTCCTACACCCGGCACAGGTACGAGTGCCATCAAAGCCCAATAGCCCAAGAGACAGGCCAGAGCGACAATGATTTGGGTAGTAGTATTGGTGGTAGCATAAAGCACGGATACAATCATATATACAATGGCAATTCGTTGCAATACACCCGGAATACGCACCTCTTTGAAATCTTCAGCTACAAAAGCCAGAATCATCATCAAGGCAAACAGACCTACGGCTATAAAGAATTGTTTTCTTTTATCATAATCTCCCAACAAAGCCATTGTAAAAAGCGCTGTAAAGCCTAAACGAATCAGCATAAGCGGCACTCCTGTCAGCGAGCCAATATGTATTTTGGAAAAGAAATTCAGAAATAAACCTAAGAGAAAAATCCTCAGGGTACGGGTAAGTATCCGCTCGAAAGTAGTGGCATCAAACCTTTTAACAGGCATAGATAAAACCGAAGATACACCTACAATAAACAGAAAGAACGGAAAAACCAGATCAGTAGGTGTGCAACCATGCCATTCGGCGTGTTCAAGCGGTGGATAAATATTGCCCCAATCACCCGGGTTATTAACAATGGTCATAAGCATGATGGTCATACCTCTGAAAACATCTAATGACGTCAGGCGTTGCTTCATTTCCGGCGGGGTTTATTTTGCAGCAATTTAGTAATTATCTGATTTATTTTATTGCTGTTGAGGTCTTTTATAAGCTGTATTTCCTGCAAGCAAAGAAATTTTTGTAGTTTTGACACAACAGGGTTTATTACTGAATATCAGAAAAACCCGTTAACGATTTTTAAATAAATATCTAATCATTCAAACCTACCCTTCTCAGGGATTTTCGTATGCAAATTGGAATTGTCGGCCTTGGTAAAATGGGTTATAATCTGGCCCTTAATTTACGTAATAATCATTACGATGTTGTAGCACAGGATGTAAATGCCGATTCGGTAAAAAAACTAGGAGAAGAAGGAGGAATTGCTACTGCCTATTCATTGAAAGAAGTATGTGAGAAACTGACAGGCAGAAGAGTTATCTGGTTGATGGTTCCGGCAGGAAATATCGTAGATAGTGTTATAGAAGAATTGCTGAATTATCTTTCACCAAACGACATCGTGATTGATGGGGGTAATTCTCATTATAAGGAATCTGTCAGACGTTATACTTATCTAAAAAGTAAAGGAATCAGCTATCTCGATTGCGGCACAAGTGGTGGCACAAGTGGGGCTTTGCATGGGGCTTGCACGATGGTTGGTGGCGACAAAGAAACATTTGAATATGTAGAAAGTGTATTTAAGGCTATATCTCTGGAGAATGGTTATCTGTATACCGGAGCATCAGGAAGCGGGCATTTCGTAAAAATGGTGCATAATGGCATAGAATACGGCATGATGCAAGCCATTGCAGAGGGCTTTGAGGTTTTTGAACGTTCGGAATACGATATTAATTTTGAAGCAGTGGCTAAACTCTTTAATCATGGTTCTGTTGTGCGAAGCTGGTTGATGGAACTCACAGAAAATGCTTTCAGAAAAGACCCTCATCTGGATGCCATCAAAGGAATCATGCACTCGTCGGGCGAGGGCAAATGGACACTTGAAACAGCCCTTGATTTAGGTGTGCCTACACCTGTGATTGCCTTATCTTTATTGATGCGATATCGTTCACAGCAGGATGATACTTTTTCAGGAAAAGTAGTGGCGGCTTTAAGAAATGAGTTTGGTGGACACGCAGTAGAAAAAGCGAATTAGGATTCTTTCATGGCAGAGGTATCATTTGAATATTTTGTAGGTATCGATGTAGGTACTACTACAACCAAAGCGGTTGCCTTTGATAAAAACGGCAATGTGCTGAATCAATTCAGTAGCGGCTATGGCATGACTCACCCCCACCCCAACTGGAGTGAACAAAATCCCGAAGAAATCTACGAGGCTTTTCAAAAGTCTCTTGCCCTGATTGTAACCCCGGCAATAGCTGATAAGAGTATTGTTTCTTTTTCGTCGGCCATGCATGGATTAATCGCTGTTGATAAGACAGGTAAACCACTTACCAACCTGCTTTTATGGGCTGATAATCGCGCTACCGATTTAGCCAAACAATTAAAAGCTACTGATTTAGGACAGGAATTATATCACCGAACAGGAATTCCGATTCATCCCTTTTCGGTTTTTAGCAAAATCTTATGGCTGAAAGAAAATGAACCTGAGATTTTTAATAAAACACATAAATTCATCGGTATTAAAGAATATCTCTGGTTCCGGCTATTTGGTGAATATACCATTGACTACTCTCTGGCTTCAGGTAGTGGCATGTTTAACTTTAAAGAATCGAACTGGGACGTATTGGCTTTAGAAACCTTAGGTATTTCAGAGGAGCAATTGCCCCGGTTGGTTTCTACTACACATATACAGAAAAACGATAATAATCCGAATCTTCCTTTAGTAAACTATGTCATAGGTGCAGGAGACGGGCCTTTGGCTAATTTAGGCTCCGGTGCCATGAAGCCCGGCCAGATGGCTTTTACAATGGGAACAAGTGGGGCAGTAAGAATGTGTGTAGCGCAGCCTTACACCGACCCAAAGATGCGGACTTTCAATTTCTTTCTTTTTGAGAATCAATACATCATCGGTGGAGCCACTAATAATGGTGGAATTGTGCTGCAATGGTTAGAAGAGCAGGTTTTATTCTCTAAAAATTCTATTACCAAGCTGATTGAAGAAGCCAAAAAATTAGAAATCGGTAGTGAAAATCTCTTGTTTCTGCCTTATATTTTAGGAGAAAGGGCTCCCGTATGGAATGCCGAAGCCA
Source organism: Cyanobium sp. NIES-981 (assembly GCA_943368815.1). Classification (GTDB taxonomy): domain Bacteria; phylum Bacteroidota; class Bacteroidia; order Cytophagales; family Spirosomataceae; genus Emticicia. The sequence goes on along the minus strand of CALRLS020000101.1, from coordinate 4,726 downwards.
GAGGTGTATTTTTTGGTTTGAGCATCACGCATACACAGGCACATATAGTAAGGGCTGTAATGGAGGGCCTGATTCTGAATATGTATTCTATTGGTAAGATATTGATGGAACAACAGAGTATTCATGAAATATGTGCCAGCGGAGGCTTTGCCAAAAGTGATTTCTGGTTACAACTGGTAGCCGATATTTTTCAGAAAAAAGTAGTTATCTGCGAAACCGTTGAGGGTTCAGCATGGGGCGCAGCATTGCTGGCCATGCGGGCATTGAATATGAAAGAGGCTGCTAATTGTGTAGCTGAAGGAAAAGTATTCTTGCCTAATGCCGCAGTTGCAGAAAGGTACCAAAATTTACACCAGAAATTTGAACGGCTTTATGAGAAATTAAAAGATGAGTTTTGATTTCTGTGATAACAGATAGTTAAACAATCTAAAGCAAAATTCAATAGAATTTCACTGACCGATAAAATGATAGATAAAGATTTTATAAATCCTGGAGGCTTACCTAAATGGGAGCAGTCCTTTTCTCAGGTGGTAGTGGTTGATAATGGGACTTCCCGAAATATTTACCTTTCAGGGCAGGTATCAATGGATGAGGAAAATCAAATCATTGGAATGAATGATTTATCAGTACAGGCAAATCGGGCTTTTCAGAATGTAAAAACAGCATTGGAATCAGCAGGAGCATCACCGGAAGATGTTGTAAAGCTAAATATTTATATAAAAGATTATCGTTTCAGCGATGCTGATTGTATCAGTGAGGCTTTTCAAAAAGTTTTTACACATAAGAAACTCCCTGCAAGCAGCTGGTTGGGAGTACAATCTTTAGCCTTAGACGGCTTATTGATTGAAATCGATGCTATTGCTGTAATTTCTGTGTAAGGAACCTAACAAAATTCCCAATTGGTAATGCCCTATGCATTATTTTACTTTCTGCTATGCTTATCAGTGGGCGATTTGAAAATTGTGCGGGCGACGTACCGCATACATTATTTCTGAAAGAACAACCTGAAATTCTGATAAATACCTGTGGTTTTAAAAGTAAAATGCTTGTGTGAAATAAAATTGACCACAAAGCTCATACCCATACCAAAGAAGTGAGAAATCAGTCCTGCTATATCTATGCTTTTATTGAATACAATCTGCTCTTTGCCAAATATACCCCATTCGTCTAATAGGTATTTGCAATAATAGGCACCTTTCACCGTGATAAGGCCTGAAATAAAAGAAACCAACAAAAATTTGATGCCCTCTCTGAAAGAGTTTTGAGAATGCCTCTGATTAAAAGCAAAAATCTTGGTAAGAAAAAAACCGATTATAAAAGCTATCACATAGCCAGTTGCAATCGATAACTCAAAAGAAAAACCGAAGAATTTTTGAGTAATAGAACTTACAATCAACTGTATGATTACACCCGAACAGGCAATTAAAAAATACGAAATCAGTTCTTTATATTTAGCCAGCTTGCCTTCAAACTTTATCACAATCGTTTCTTTACTTTTTGGTTAATAGATTTCATTTTTAATAGAACGCCAAAAATAAGAAAAATTTATGAGGTAGATGTATTAAATATTTTTGTGTTAATACCGCCAGCTTTTCAGGTCAGCGCCTTTCGGGGCAGTTTTCTTTACTTCTTCTGCCCATTTCGGCACAAACATCCGGTGATAACGCAATCTTGAAATATAGTTTGGTTGGGAATGGTCACCATTCCAGCAATGCTCGGCTCTGTCGCCATAGTCTACTTCACCATCATAAGCGGGATTCGATAAACTTTTAAGCATTTCTTCAGTCAGGTACACGGCATTGTTGAGGTAGTAATTATCCATGTCACCGCAATAGATATGTATTCTGCCTTTCCATTTCTCACCATTTTTTGCCCAGTCTCTTTTCATGATATAGGCTAAATCGTAATTTTCTTTCCAATAATTGGCTACTTCTTTGTCTATTACACCTGTTTCTTTGTCCCAGATTCTCTTCGGATACCCATCTTTACCAACTGGTGAATAAACTGCTTCCCAGATGTCAAACTGTTGCCCGCTTCGTGTTTTGGTACCTAATGCCAGTTCCCTCATATTCATTTCCTGTACCGTAGCTGACACCTGCCCCAGATAATCTCTATGCCCTGGTTTAGCTAATTTTTTAAACTGGCTTTCATACCAATAAGCATTTTTATCTTCATAGATATTCACAGTAGTAAAGGCTCTGAAATCTATCGGGTCAGGGCAAGCCGCATAGCAACCATTGTATTGGTCAGGGTATTTTACCTGCACCGCCAACGCTTCCCAACCACCTGTTGAACCACCATAAGTGAATCTTGCCCAACCTTCACCAATTCCTCTGAATCTTTTTTCAATTTCCGGAATCAATTCGTAAGTAATGGCATCTCCATAAGGCCCTATGTTTTCAGAATTAACAGCATAAGAGTCATCATAAAACTGACAAGCATGTTGAATTTCGATTGCTAATACCCGAGGAAAATCTTTGCCTGTCCACATTTTATAGAAATCATAGGCTTCCTGCTGTACTATTTTATTATAGCCATAGATTTTAAAACGGGCATTGTATTCATCAGTTTTCAGGTTCTCATCCGGTGGGGTAGTACGGAAACCATCAAAATCTTCAGGAAAATGGCCGTGGAAAATAGCCAGAGGATATTTTACATTCGGGTGCTCATCAAAACCTTCCGGGAGCAGAATATGCGCCCCCAGAAACATGGGCCTCCCCCAGAATTCTGTCAATAGTTTACTCTGAATCTTGATGTGTTTGATGTACTTGGTATCCTTTGGTTCTTCAATGGGTGGTATTATCTGGTCTAAACTTAATTTCACTAATGAAGTACCCTTAGGGTCAAATTTTATCCTGATAGGTTTTGAATATAAATTGCCCGGTGCTCTGTTCCATTGTTGCCCTTCTCCCCTATCCATCGGCATTTTTACTACATGTCCGTCTTTGCGATGAAAGGTTTCGTATTTGTGTAATAATACCTGTACATAATATTCTCCGGCAGGTACTTCTTTCATATATCTTTTCGGATAGCCAAAACCATTCGCATTATTGACTACTTTGGCCACATTACCATTCCAGTTTTCGGCATCCACTCCAAATACTAATTGGGTATTCAGCGCATCGGTTACATCAAAACGTGGTTCTCTTGTGGCATTGGTTGAAAGCATCACCAATAATCTGCCATCTAAAAGCCCCTGCTGCCCGGGTGCGGTGATGGAAAATTGGGTTTGCGCAAAGCTGCCTACGGATAAAAGCAGAAAAGCCAGTAGAAGATTCTTTTTCATGAGGTTTAGTTTAGTAGTTATATATGTCGGTTAATGGTGTTGCTTACCATACTTTTTCAAAGCTGTATCCACATCTACTTTTGGGGCTCTTATAATGCCATTTCCTGTTTTTTCTCCGGCTTGTATATCAATATTGTGAATGTCGTATTGTTTACCGCCCAAATCAAGCATGATTACATCAAAAGTAAAAGCTGTTTCGGTATTAGCTATAAACCAGTGGATATTATTCTTTTCGTCTGAAATCGATGAACTGCTTCCCAGTTTTGCCGTCTTCTCAATAGTAGGTTTTATAAACAGATTCTTTTCATCTTCATCCACTTTATCATAATGTTTCAAGGCAAATTCTCCTTTAAGCACCAGATGTGCCGACGACATATTAGAGTGACCATGCGGAATAATGGCCCGGTCTTTTTTCATTCCGAAAATCTTCTTTATAAAAACCGTCTTCTCAGGCAAACCATCTAATTTAGGGAAACTAATCATTTTGGTGCTTACTCCCAAATCGGGATAATCAAAGTTTTTAGTCAATGACTCAAAATTTATAAATTTAAGTAATTCTTCCAGTTCTATGTGATTAAATAGTTTTTCCACATGGTTTTGCCATAGAGCGGGAGAAATCTTTTGCAATTTCAAATCATTGCACATTTCACTCAGTTGCTTAGCCCAATGATTGGCTATAGGAGCAATAGGCTTAGCAAAAGCCTGAGAACTAAACAGGCTTTCTAGTAGAAAATAGTTAAGGGCTGTACCAAGCATCTGTTTGCCGAAATCCCGTCTGTTTTGTGTTTCCATTGATTTAGAGCTAGTTTAAATTTTGTTATTCTGACCGAGAAGGACAGATTTTTTAGCTAGACAAGGCGCATTTTGCAGATGTAGCCAGCAGCTACATCGAAAAAATGCAACGCAGTATAGCTGAAAAAGATGGGCTTTGTAGGTCGAATCATAATTTTTAAACAAGCTCTTACTTCTCTTTCTTTGTATACTGGTTTGCACGTATATTTTTTTCTGCGAGTGTTACGATTTCTATGATTCTCTTCTTACGGGTTTCTTCCTGCCTGGCATTGAGCAACCATTCTAAAATACCTCTTTTCACCGAGCGAGGGAAAGCCTCAAAATAATTCTTTGCCGTTGAATTATTATCCAGAGCTATTTGCAAGTCGGTCGGATTTATCAGGTTTTCAACATCGTCAAGCGCTGTCCAATAACCATTTTCTTTGGCGTAATTGATTACTTTCATCCCTGCTTCTGTCATTAAGCCGTCAGCAACTAGTTTTTCTACTTTAGCTTTATTTAGTCATTCCTTAAAAAGCTGTTTTTGAAATAAGCGGTTTTAATTTAAAGATTTGATTGGTAAAAATATGGATTAAAAACCTGAGCCAAAGAACGATTTCTTCTTTGATTTGATTAAATCTGAGCTTCAAATTGTAACCAATTCCTGCC
>CALRLS020000100.1:0-13006 GCA_943368815.1 Cyanobium sp. NIES-981 | reverse complement strand
CTAACAGTCATTTATCAAAATATAAGCCAGGCGACATATCAAACTTTTTTACAAGCAAGCTCGAAAAAAATGCCATCAATTATGGGAAACACTATTATCAGGTAGATTTAATGACCAATGAGTATTACGAGAAAATCTACATAAAAGGTGTAATAGAAACTCCAGTTTTATTTATTGATAAAAGAGAGAAAAAAGGAAAATAATCAGGTATCTCCCCTCTTCAACCATTTATGATGTGGCGTAGGCTGAAAGTTTGCCATTTGTTCTAATAGATTATCCATATTATCTGATACTATCAGCAAGTCACGGCTCTCTTGTTTCAGAAAACCCTCCTGCACCATTACCTCTAATTGTTTCAATAAGAAATCATAAAACCCGTTGACATTCAGGATGCCAATGGGTTTTTTATGTAAACCCAATTGAGCCCATGTTAATATTTCAAAAAGTTCGTCGATACTACCATAACCTCCCGGAAGGGTAATGATGCCGTCACAGAGTTTTTCCATCAATGCCTTGCGCTCATGCATTGATTCTACGACATGGATTTCAGATAAGCCTTTGTGACCTACTTCCATTTTCACTAAAAAATCCGGAATAACCCCTGTTACTTTTCCTCCATTGGCCAATGCGGCATCAGCCACAACTCCCATCAGCCCTACACTTCCGGCACCATATACCAATCGGATACCGTCTTTGGCAAATCTTGCCCCCAATGCTTCGGCTGCTTCCTTAAAGGCCGGATTTTTACCGGAATTGGCACCACAATACACCAGAATACTTTTCATTTGCTTGTTTAATTGCTCTTTTGTTTATAGTTAGTACGCTACATAAAAATAAAACCCAACAATGTGCTGGGCTTATTTGTTCGCTAAATTTGTCAGGAAAAAAAATCTTTGATTTTCAATGGCTTTTTTCCTAAAATCTTTGTGAAACAATATAAAATTTGAATCAAGACCTTAGTATAATTTTCTTGCAATTTATAGACTTAGCTGTAATAATGCAAGATTTTTTTCAGAAGAGACTTCCCTGCTCAAACCTTGGTGCTATTCTTGGTTCCTGTATACGTAAATTACAGGTTTTATTCAGTTTTCTTATCCAATACTGTATCAGTTCCGGCACATTTACTTTGTCGTGCGTATGTACAAAAATATAGATTGTTGTCAGACCCTGATCTATCCATTCCTTTATTTTCAAACACCATTCATCTATACGAGTGTAGGCAGACGATTCGAGATCAAAGGCTAAGAACCGCAACATAAGGCTATTATTCGTCAATGTCATATGAATAACGTCCCGTCTTCCGGCAGTATCATTAATTACTGTTCCAACCCCTAATTCCCGAAACATCGCACTGGTGTCCTGCCATAAAACCTTATCAGAAAACCATTTCTCATGCCGCAGTTCTACTGAAACATCTAAATTCTCAGGCAGGGATTTAAGGTATTTCTCCAGATTAATCAATGGCATCGGATAATCTCTTTCTGAAAACTGAAGAAAGGCTTTGCCAAGATTATTCCCAAAAGCAGAAATAGCCTCGCAAAAAAGCTCAGTCTCAGCTTCCACCCCATTCAGTTTTTTCTCATGCGTAATTACATTCGGGAATTTAGGAGAAAATCTGAAATCTTCATTTACTTTATCTTTCCAGGCTCGAATTGCATCCGGAGTTTTAATGGCATAAAATAGAGTGTTTAACTCTACACTATTAAATTGGGTAGCCAGTTGTTTCAGATATGTATCTTCTTTGCTGTTACTCTTGTAGATTTTCCCTACCCATTCCCTCACACCCCATTCTGGTGGACCCATATAAACTTTAACGGGATTATTATTCTCAGCAGACAGTACTTTTTCAGTGAGTGGATTATCTTTCGGTAGTGTAAAATCTACCCCGGAAATATCATCTTTTTTTCCGAATATCATTGACATATTAAGAATGGAATAATTGAGTTTAATTAATATAAGAATAAAGTCAGGAGAAAATCTCAGTCATTTTTGTCTGAATATTTTCTTTGCAAAGTTTTTAAGAAATGAATTTTCTTTTCCCGGTCAAAAATAATTTCTTCCGGTTTCTATTATAAACCTTACTGTGTAGATGGTCTATAATCTTTTGGTTCCTCTAAATTAAGTCCGCATATTTCATTTAGCTTTCTCACCCAATAGCGCGCCAGATCCGGAACATGGATATTATCATGCGTATGAACAAAAATATATATCGTTTTTAAGCCCTTATCTATCCAGTCCTTTATTTTGAAACACCACTCATCGGTTCGGCTATACGCTGATGGTTCCATATTGTTTGATAAGAAACGAAGCATAAGACTATTATCTGTGAGTGTCATGTGAATAACATCCCGTCTTCCGGCTGTATCTGTGATAATAGTTCCAACACCAAGCTCCTGAAACATCGCGCAGGTATCCTGCCACAAAATCTTATCAGAAAACCATTTCTCACTACGTAGCTCTACAGACACTTGTAAATTCTCAGGTTTTACCGTTCTCAGGTACTTATCAAGATTCTTAAGCTGATTGGGTTGGAAATATTCGGAAAATTGCATGAAAGACCTACCCAGATTATTTCCGAAACCGGCTATTGCATTGCAGAATTCTTCTGTCTCTTTTTCAGCATTCACCAATTTCTTATCATGCGTGATAGACTTAGGAAACTTAGGGCAGAATTTGAAATCCTCCCTGACTTTTTCTTTCCAATCTCTCACTTTTTCCGGACCCGGTATTGCATAAAACAGGCTGTTGAATTCTACAGTGCTGAAACTACTTGCCATGTTCTGGAAAAAATCTTTGGCTTTGGTTCCTGGTGGATACGTATTACCTACCCACTCTTTCAAGCCCCATTCCGGTGGCCCGATATAAACCTCCAGGGGGGCATTGCTTTCAACAGATAATGTTTTTACAGTAAGGAGATTATCCGGCGGAAGCGTAAAATCTATTCCTGAAATATCCTCCATTTTTCCGAATTGCATTGGCATATGGCTGACAAAGTTTAAGGTATATCAAAATCTCTTTTAACTTAACATATACACCCGGTACCCACCATATTCGTTTTTTTTTAACCAGCGTCCATCAGAATAATGGCTGACAGGGCTTTGAATATGTTGATGGGTGTCCAGGGAATTTTGCATTGTTTCAGCCCCTAAACGCTTTTGAAGAATATCCAGGATTTCATAAACATTGAGCTGAACGGCTATTTCCGGCAGAAGGTTTTCAATATAAGACGTCTGATGCGAAGTATATTTATCTTTATATATATAATGATTCTGACGCCACAAATCGAACATCATAGGTCTGGCAAGAGTATCCGTTGTCATCCGTCGATACTGAATAGGTAATATACAAAGTTATGAAATCGGAACAAAATACAAGAATTTATAGTTCTTTTTTATCAGATGGCGACTGACCTGCCAATATAAAAGGCAAGATTATTGTGGGCTTAGAGGTGGATTGGCAGTTAAAAACAAAATATTTATCACAAGTTCCAACCATTTCGAAAAATTTGGGGTCTTTTTAAATAAACCCCCTTTTCGATCCATACGGTTGGATAAAAAAACTTACCCTTTTCATGCACCGTGAATATGAATTAGTGCAGGCTTGCATTCGGCAAGAAAGGATTGCGCAGCGACAACTCTATGAGTTGTATGCGGGTAAGTTGCTTGTTACGTCCATGCGGTACATGAAAAATAGGCGGATGCCGAAGATGTTTTACAGGATGCGTTTATTAAGATTTATCAGAAACTACCCACTTTCCGGTTTGATTGCCCCCTGGAGGCATGGCTCAGAAAAATAGTAGTAAATACAGCGCTAAAAGATTTGCAGAACCAACCGAACTGGATGCAGCATACAGACAGCGAACTGGTAAGTGATTCGGTAGAAGACAAAGATTTTACCCTTGCAAATTTTCAGTTTGCACAATTAATGGAAATGGTAAACAGCCTACCCGATGGTTGCAGAACAATATTTAACCTGTATGCAGTGGAAGGGTATCAGCATAATGAAATAGGTGAGCTATTGGGCATCTCTGAGGGAACCTCAAAGTCTCAATACTCAAGAGCAAGAACACTCTTGCAACAAAAACTGGGAACCAGCGCACGTAAAGCGGATAGCAAGACCCCGGTAAGTAAAATTTAAGTTAAACACTCATGAATACACGAACACAATAGTTTCGTGATAAAACAAATGGAATTTCAAAAACAAAACAATTTTGAAGAGGAATGGAGGAAGGCATTCGAGGGTGCCTCGGTACCTCCTTCAGATGAATTGTGGGGGCGCATTGAGTCAGAATTAGATAAGAAGAAGAAACGTCCTTTTCTATTTTTTCTTAAACCATCACTAATGGCAACCGGCTTAGCAGCAGCGCTTGCTCTAGTGTTGGGAAGTATTTTATTCTTTAACAGAGAAACAAAGACAGATCTGACACAAAGCACTACAAAACCTTTGCAGGGTAAAGATACGCCTTTGGTTTCACAACCAACCGTCCCGACAAAAGAATTAGAAATACCAACATCTGGACAGGAGACTTTAGCTTCCGCAGAAACTCCTGCTAAAGTGAAGAATACTGAAGAAGGTACGACTAAAATCAATAGTACATCCGGTTACTCTAGTACCGGCAGCATTGCTTCGATAAATACCCGCGTGACTGAAAGCAAGATTGCCAATAATCTACCTCCGGTAACTATAAGTCAACAGGCAGTGTCAGCAGATAATACAAATATTGCCAGTACACACCCTGATAATATAACTAAAGAGCCGATTACAACGCTTAGTCCTGAGAGCTTACCCGATACCAGAGCTACTTTAGCAAGTATTGACAATCTGGAAGGGAAAAAGTACCGTTATTTTGGTAGCAGATATACGCTGAACAGAAATAAACTGGCATTTGATGCAGAAGCGCTAGAAAATACAGATAATACTTCACTTGCCTCTAATGAGTCGAAGGTATGGGTAGGTTTGCAGTCTGGTGTCGCACCTTTTGACCCTAATATGAAGTTTGGTAATCTTAACAGCTTAGCCTATAGTTCAGCAAATGAATATGCGCAGTTGGCTAATAGTTCAGTTAGTGCGGGAAATAAAGATGTGCAGGTTTCAAAACCACAGAACGATATTAAATCAGGCTTAGCCATCAATAGTGGTATATCGGTAGGTTATAAAATTGCTAAAAAATGGCATATTGAGAGTGGCGTGAGGTATCTGAGAGGTAGCTCTACTTTAGAAACCAATACTTATGCTTTTCAGAATAACGGCTATGTAAATACTTTCTTAGGAAACTATTTATTACAAAATTCTGCGAAAGATTATTCATTGGTCAATAATAGTAATACAGTGGTGGCAGATGCTTCTAAATTTGATAATAGATATCAGTACCTGATGGTACCGATGCAAGTAGGATATGAGATTGGTATTACTAAAAAATTGGGCCTGAATGTATTAGCGGGTTTCTCTACAGACATCTTTTTACAAAACAGTATTTTGACAGACAACGGTCTGGTTAGAGGTAAAAATACCATTAACAGCGATAGTAAAATTTACAAGCCTGTCAATTTCAGTGGTTTAGGTGGCCTGAGAGCCAGTTATATGCTAAGCAAACACTGGCAGGCTAATATCGGCACATCGTATCAGAGAGCCTTATTCTCAGGGATGAACTCGTCGGTAGATCTGAATATGCGATTACAAATGTTTGGACTCAATTACGGCTTTAATTATCGGTTTTAACAAGCAGAAAGGCCTTTCCCGTTGAGAAAGGCCTTTTTTATTTAGTTTATCTTATTCCTACTCATATATTCCAGATACTTCACTATCTCTTCGGCTTCTTTAGGTTTTATACCTAAGTTTGGCATTTTCACTTCATTACGATATGTTTCAGGATGTTGAATAAAGGCTTTTAAATCTTCCGGTTTCCAGTATTCCGTTACACTTTTTGGGAAATTCAACTCAGGCCCCATCTTTCCACCAATTTTATTAATACTATGGCAGGTCTGACAACGGCTCTTAAATAATTCATATCCTGCTTTGGCAGCCTCGGCTTTCGGTACTAAAGCAGCATCGTTTTCATGTAAAGGCGCTAAATGTATTTTTACAAGGTTATAAGGCCATTTGAAATCTACATCAGTCGGCGACACTCCATCGTATACTACATAAAACGGTTCCATTTTCACCTCCTCACCGTTTTTCAATAATACTTCCCATTCTTTGTCTTTTGGTGCATCCACATCACTTATCGCTAAATACGCCTTTGATGTAAGTAATTTTTCAAGTGGCATTTCAGGTTTATATCCATCTTCGCATTCAAACACAACTTTGGTTTCAGCAGGATTCTGGTTCTTAGCTGAGGAATAATTTTCTAATATCTCTTTTAATGGTATAACATTGTATCGTTTTTTCTTTCCATAAACAGGGTCTTCGTTTACTGTTAATACCTGTGTTTTTTCTAACAAACCTTTTTCTTTCAGTTCTGATAAATCAATCGAAATAGAATCTGTTGAACTCAATAAAATAGGTTCTGGCTTAGCTACCTGCAATGAGTCCGTCTTAGATGATTCTGATTGCGAGCAGGAAAGATAAATAAGAGGTAGTAATAAGATTAACAAAACCTTTTTCATCGGTCAAAAGAGAGATAGTTTGGTATTAAGAATCTGTTTATTTAATCTTGTTTCATTCATAAAATTTAAATAAACAGATTCTAAGTTTAAAATTAGCTTAAAATATCCGACCTGAAAATCAAATTTGATTTTTTTTATAAAAGCGTTACTTTAAACTCTTATCAATGGCTGGGCAGGACTGGATATTACCGATGAAGGTATTATGCAGCTAAAAAGCAAGTACTATATAATGGAGAATCATTAAAGATTAAAGGGTTGAGGCTTATGAAGAAGACTTATATTAAAAAATAAACCGATAATACACAATCGGTTTATTTTTTAAATCCTTTATCTATTATGCTGCGAACAATCCCTGTAAATGCACCTAATGGCAATAACCAACGTAAGAATAGCAACATAGTTGATTGAGCACTTGCTGTATAACGAAGTTTATAAGAACTATCATTAGCCGCCTTGAATATGGTTTTTGCCACAGTAATGCTTTCAGGTGCATTTTTATAGGATTCTTCCATATTCCGGTTAACAATGGCCTCATACGTATCATAGGCTTTCAGGCTTTCTTTCTTAAACAAGTCCATTGAGCGACCTAAGAAATCTGTTTTAATAGCGCCGGGCTCAATGTTCTTGATTTTGATACCAAACTGACGTACTTCAAATTGCAAAGATTCTGCCCAGCCCTCTAAGGCCCATTTGGTGCTATGATATACACTATATAATGGAAAAGTAATTCTGCCACCCATCGAACTTACATTGATAATAGTTCCACCGCCTTTCTCTCTGAAATAGGGCAATATTTGTCTTGTGACATTCATCACACCAAATACGTTAGTATCAAACTGTTTCTGTATCTGCTCTTTTGTAGCTTTTTCAAAAACACCTACGGCTCCATAGCCGGCATTGTTTACCAACACATCAATCTTACCAAAATCTTTAATGGCATTATCAATAGCCCTGGTAATGCTATTATCATCAGTTACATCTAACTGGTAAAGTTTTAGGTATGGCAATTGTTTTAATTCTGTTTCTTTTTCAGGGGTGCGCATTGTAGCCGCTACGTTCCATCCTTGTTCAGCGAAATATTTTGCAGTAGCTTTACCTATACCTGACGAGGCTCCTGTTATTAAGATAGTTTGTTTATTCATTATGATTTTACTTTAAAGTGAATATTTATTCATTTATTGTTTAAAAAAATAGGTTCTAACTTCTGATACCGTCCCAGAGGACACTAAATATTGTTTCCCATTCCGTTTCGGAAATACTTTTCTGGGAGTAAAAAGCCACTTTAGCTACTCCTTCTAACATACCACATATCAGAGTAACCATTAATTCAGGCTCAGCGTCTTTGATAATTCCCTGTCCCTGCCCTTCTATCATTAGCTCGTAGAATGGTGCCAGAATAAGATTCTCCTCTTCCAGTACATTTTCTATCTCATGAAAAAACGGAGAACGAAAATATTGCTCGAAAAAAGCGCCATTCTCAGGGTGTAATATATTATTAATCAGGAAATTATAACATATTCTATTCACCCTCTTTTTGAGTGGCTCATGGTCGGGTATGTCTTTTATTACTTCATCAGACGATTTTCTCAATAGATATAAATAAAGTTTTCTGATTAACTCTTCTTTATCTTTGAAATAAATATAGAGTGTCCCGGTAGCTACGTGTGCTTCCTTAGCCAAATCAGACATTTTTAATCCTGCCAAGCCAATACGGGCAATCAGTTTTAAAGCTGCTTCTAATATCTGTATCTCCTTATTTTCGTCTTTTACCCTCATATGCTTAATTACAATACAAACATAAATGAATAAAAATTCATTTTAAAAGGAAAGATGTATTTATTTTTATACGATAGCATTAAACATCTAAGAAATGGTTTATGCTGTTTTATTAAAGTCAATTATCCGGAACCTGCCTTTGGTAGTGAGGCGATCGAAAGCATAAGAGCAATGTACCAATCGAATAACACTACATCATAAATCTCAATTTATTCGTACTATTATAAACTTCTACACTTTCCTCTCACCAATTTCCACCGTCTTTCCATTCTCAAGTCTGATTATCTTATCTACACAAGCCGGAATCTCATCAGGATAATGCGTTACATAGACCAATGTTTTGTTGAGAGCTATTACCAGTTCGTCAACCAAATCTCTGAAATAGACCATGTGGTTATAATCTAATCCCTGACAAGGTTCATCCAATAATAATAAAGATGGATTTTTTACCAGAGCCCTTGCCAAAAAGACCTGTCGCTGTTCTCCAGAAGAAAGCTGAGTAATCTGCCTATTAGCTAAATGGTGAATATTCAGCAATTTCATATAATCTTCTACAACAAGGTGTTCTTCCGGTGTCAGTTTTTTGAACAATCCTGCCGAATCAAATAAACCCGATGCCACGGCTTTCCAGACTTCCGTATGGCGATTAAAATAGAGGTGTAATTCAGGTGAAACATAACCTATACGCTGTTTAATATCCCAGATACTCTCTCCTGTGCCTCGTTTCCAATCAAACAGTTCATAGTCATTCTGATAGCCTTGTGGGTTGTCTGCCGTAATCAGGCTTAATAAAGTGCTTTTGCCAGAACCATTTGGCCCCATCAATGCCCACTTTTCACCTTTTTTTACCTGCCAGTTTACACCATCTACTACATTCTTGCTTTTATAAGTAACAACGATATTACGCATGTTGATGGCATACTTAAAATCATGCTTTGGTGGATTACTCTCTATTTTCTTTAATATTTCAGGGTATAATAGTTTTTCTTTAGTTGTACTCTCTTGTATGCGCTGAAATGGTTTTGATAGAATATTTGCTATCTCACCCTCTTTAAGTTCAATTATATTAGTAATACATTCAGGAATTTCTTTCGCAGAACTCACAATAATAATCTGAATGCCCGAATGTGCTACCTGATTCAAAACTTCGTGTAAGGTGTGTCGACTCTCTGCGTCTAAACCAACAAAAGGATTATCCAATAAAAGAAATTGCGGTTTTCTTAAGAGAGACAAAGTAATGAGGGTACGACGGGTTTCTCCGTTTGATAGGGTAACAATGCTTCGGTCTAATAAATGATTAATTTTCAGCAGGCTTGCTACTTTGGCAATTTCTTCATCTGAAAATTCCGGTGGGGGCAATTTGATTGAATTTTCATTCACTGTGCCGATAGGCTTAATCCTGTTTTGCAGAATTTCTATAACAGTAGGCGCAATCTCTGCGTCCATTGAGTTGAACCGTTGTTGGTAATATTGCGTGGCTGACTGAACAATGCGGTTAAAGCTATAATCTTTTGACACAAAGGCCATCTGTGAATAATGAGGAACAGATGCTGTACCTTTAAACGGAAATATCTTTCCGCCTATTACTTCCATTAGCGTGCTTTTCCCTGCTCCATTGCCTCCTATTATAGCCCAGTTTTCTTTTTCCTTTATTCGCCAGTTAATATTGTGCAGGACAGTGCGGTCTCCTTTTTGTATGGATACTTTATTTAATTCAATCATTTTGTCAGAGATAGCCTATACTCACGCGGGCTTTTGCCCTTAAGCTGCTTAAAAGTTTTATTGAAATGCGAAATATTATTGAAGCCTACCTCAAAACAAATATCGGCGATAGAGAGGTTTTCGAATAATAACCTGCAGGCCTGATTTATCCTGTATTCGTTCACAAAATCGGTATAGGTCAGGTGGGTGATTTTTTTAAAATATCTGCAAAAAGAGGGTACCGTAAGATTGGCCAGGTCAGCCACCACCTGAATATCTATAGGTTCACGATAATGATGCTCTACGTATTCATATACCCCATTAATACGGTTCTCGTCTTTATGACTAAAATCAAATAAAGCCTCGGGGGCATTCAGCACTGAATATTCGGTAGTAGTAGCAAGGGTCTGAAAGATATTCAATAGCTCAACCAATCGCTCAAAATGTGAGAGATTAAGCATTTTTTGCAGTTTGGCAGCTACCAGTTTTTTAGCTTTGCCATGAAAAGACAGCCCCTGCTTAGCTTTTTCAAACAAACGTCTTATTTGCTGCATCTCAGGAGTATGTAAGAAACTTTCTCCCAGAAAATCCTCTCTGAGTTGTACCACAATTTCCTCATGCTCACCAATTACCCCATAGCCAAAACCTGTATGCGGCAGGTTCGGACCGATAAAAACCAGTTCTCCCTCTTCATAGTTTGTCAGGTGTTGACCGATATGTAATTTCCCGGAACCCTTACGTACAAAAACGATTTCGTATTCGGGGTGATAATGCCAGAAGAATCTGTCGTTTTCTGATTTCCAATGAATGAGACGGAAAGAACTACCCGTATCAGGGGAGATTTTCTCGTATTCTACTTTCATGCTTTATTATCATTATCAGTAAAACAAATTTATAAAATATGTTAATAAAGTACAAGTATTTGATAATGATGGAATAGTTTATTGCAGAAAAATAGCTCAATTTTGTAGCTGTACAACACTATTATTTAAGGCCTTTCTTCAGACAAATATACTTTACCTATGATAATTGAATTAGCGAAGCCAAGGCTTCGCTTTTTTATTTTTATTGGGTCTTATCAACTAAGCTACATCAGAAAGATTAAAATACTTTCAGACACCAAAGGTTAAAAAATTGATAATCAGGACTTTGGGAGGCTTTCTAAAAAGTCAATCATTTTTGCCACTGCCAAACCACGGTGGCTGATTGGATTTTTCTCTTCAATGCTCATTTCAGCGAAAGTGCGGTCATATCCATCAGGAACAAAAAGTGGGTCATAACCAAAACCCTGTACACCTCGCTTTTCATGTATAATACTTCCGCGAATAATACCATCAAACTGATGAATATCGTCGCCCAGAATCAAAGTAATTACACATCTGAATTGAGCAGAGCGGTCTTCGATGCCTTCCAGGTTTTTAAGTAATAGCGCATTATTCTTCGCATGGTTACCATGTTCGCCTGCATAACGAGCCGAAAAAACTCCCGGTTCGTTATTCAATGCATCTACCTCTAAACCTGAATCATCGGCGATGCAATTGATACCAAATCTTTCCCTGACAAACAGCGCTTTCTGGCGTGAATTACCCTGAAAAGTATTTTCCGTTTCCGGAATCTCGTCAAAGCAGCCAATATCTGCCAGTGTTTTTAATTGATAACGGCTTCCTAATAAAGATTGTAACTCTTCTACTTTGTGCTGATTATTAGTTGCAAGGCAAAGGACCATATATTTTAGAAAATGGTTAAAGTGTTTTCGAAAATGGCGAAAGCGGGAATGGAGGACGGAACAAGGAATTATATCAATACTGGAACATGGAGAATAGAATTAGACAGAGTATCTTCAGATTTTCAAAAAAAGCAGAGCTGAAAATTCTTTCTCCATTTTCCGTTCTGCTTTTTCCCTTCTCCTAAATACTAAGCCCATCCTTCATTTTTTCGGCATTATCTGCGATACGTAATTGCTCAATAAAATCGCCTATTTCACCATCCATTACAGTTGGGAGATTATAGACTGTATAACCAATGCGATGGTCTGTTACACGGCTTTGGGGATAATTATAGGTGCGTATCTTATCCGAGCGGTCACCACTTCCAACCAATGTTTTACGGGCATCGGCAATCATGGCATTGTGCTTAGCCAATTCCAACTCATATAATCTCGAACGTAATACAGAAAGGGCTTTCTCCTTGTTTTTAATCTGTGAACGCTCATCCTGACAGGAAACTACGAGTCCTGATGGCATATGTGTCAAACGAACGGCTGAATAGGTTGTATTAACCGACTGTCCACCCGCACCCGATGAGTTGAATGTATCTACTCTCACGTCATTCATATTTATCTGCACATCCACTTCATCCGCTTCAGGCATGGCAGCTACCGAAGCAGCCGATGTATGCACACGCCCCTGAGATTCCGTAGCCGGAACCCGCTGTACCCGATGCACGCCGGATTCATATTTCAATTTCCCGTATACATCTTCACCCTCCACCTGTAGAATAATTTCCTTATAACCTCCCGCTGTACCTTCGTTATGATCAAGAAGCGACATAGTCCAGCCCTCTTGCTTCTCAATAAAGCGCTGATACATTCTGAATAAGTCACCTGCAAAAATAGAGGCTTCGTCGCCACCGGTGCCTGCCCTTATTTCCAGAATCACGTTTTTACTGTCATTCGGGTCTTTTGGTATCAACATCTCTTTCAGAATAGCCTCTGCTTCTTCTTTCTGAGGTGTCAGAATATCCAGTTCATCCTTTGCCATATCACGCATTTCTTCATCCTTCTCATTGGCAATAATATCCTTGGCTCCGTCTATATTCGACAAAATGTTCTTATAGGCATTAAGTTGATTGACTATCTTTTCAAGGTCTTTATACTCTTTGCTTAATCGCTTATACTTTGTCATATCCGATACCACCTCTGGCAT
>CALRLS020000099.1:0-13045 GCA_943368815.1 Cyanobium sp. NIES-981 | reverse complement strand
TTCAAAATATTTATAGGCTCTGATGCCATTCTCTATATATTTGGTTTGCTGGGCTTTGGCATACAGGGTGGATTCGTAGGCTTATATGCTGTAGCTGCGCGTATGTATCCTACCGAATTCAGAACCACCGGCGTAGGTTGGGCTATTGGGATAGGTCGGCTTGGTGGTATTGTTGGCCCTGCCGTTGGAGGTATACTGATTGGTATGGGTTTATCGCTAAGTACTAATTTCCTGATTTATGCTGTTCCGACCGTTTGCGCAGGGGTGATGACTTTGTTTATTTCTTCGAAAGAGGTAAGTTAATTTTTTTAAATCAGCAGTGTGATGTCTGTTTGCAATAAGCAAGCGCTATTTTCATTAACCAAGCAGAAAAATGTTAAAAATATTCAACCATGAGCCGGATTATCTATAACTCTTTTGATAGGGAAGTACAGCCGCCCTATCTGACACCCGAATACAAATCAACCATATACCGGGCACCACAGAAACCATTAGTATTGCTCAAACAATCTTTATCAGAACTCACCGGGCCTGTTTTTGGTGATTTTAACCTCGGCCCTCTGGACCACGACCTGACCAAAAATACAGCGAAGAATGGTGAACCCATCGGTGAGAGAATTATCGTACATGGCAAGGTAATGAATGAAAACGGACAGCCTATCCCCAATACACTAATCGAAATCTGGCAGGCTAATTCAGCCGGACGTTATGTGCATAAAGTTGACCAGCATGAAGCCCCGCTTGACCCCAATTTCTTAGGAGCAGGGCGGTGCATGACTGATGCTGAAGGTAACTATAAGTTTTATACCATTAAGCCGGGGGCATATCCGTGGGGAAACCACTATAATGCCTGGCGACCAAATCATATACATTTTTCTTTATTCGGAGCAAATATCACCAATCGGCTGGTAACACAAATGTATTTTCCGGGAGACCCTCTTCTTGCCTACGACCCTGTTTTTTTAAGCGTACCCGAGAAAGGTAGAGAACTGCTCATTTCGAAATTCGATTTAAGTGCCACCGAACCCAGTTTTGCTCTGGGCTATCGTTTTGATTTTGTGTTAAGAGGATACAAGCAAACACCTTTTGAAACCTTGTAATTAATTCATCAAATGCGACAAACCCCTTCCCAAACAGTAGGACCTTATTTTGCTTATGGTCTTACCCCCGAGCAATACATATACGATTTCAAAAGTCTTGTAGGTAATCAGATGGTCAATCCGCTTGACCATGAAGAAGCCATTACTATCGTTGGCAAGATATTCGACGGACAAGGTGTTGTAATTCCTGATGCCATGATTGAAATCTGGCAGAATGATGGTCAACATCAGCTTTTCGGTCGCTTTGGTACCGGAACGGACGTTCAGAACCGTTTTATTTTTCATACTGTCAAGCCAGTTTCCGTCAATGGTCAGGCTCCTCATTTATCAGTAATTATTTTTATGCGGGGACAGCAAATTCACTCATACACCCGCATTTATTTTTCAGATGAAACCGAACTGAATAGCAATGACGAGACATTGAATTCAGTGCCTGAAGAAAGAAGACATAGCTTGATAGCTGAGAAGAGCGGCAATACCTATGAATTTAACATTTGTATGCAGGGCGAAAACGAAACTGTTTTTTTTGATATATAAAGGGCAAAATAATATGAGTTTATATTCTCAGTATTTTTATTCTGAAGAAGTCAGTGAGATATTGTCAGATACGCAAAGTGTATTCATGATGCTTCATTTTGAGGCCGTGCTCGCAGTTGCTCAGGCTGAGCATGGTATTATACCTACTACTGTTGCTGAAGTTATAGTTGATTGTTGCCGGGCTGACTTTGTGGATATAGAAAAACTCAAAATGGATTTGGTAGCAAGCGGTAATGCGGCCATTCCCTTAGTAAAGCAATTGACACGCTTTGTCAAGAATAACAATGTTGAGGCTTCAAAATATGTGCATTTAGGTGCTACCAGTCAGGACGTGGTAGATACGGCAACAGTATTACAAATACAGGAGTTCATGATATGGCTGGACGAAAGACTGGATATTCTTTCAGAATTATTGATTGGCCTTACTAAAAAACACAGGCAGACTTTAATGGTTGGCCGTACACTTCTCCAACAGGCTCGTCCTATTACTTTTGGTTTAAAGACGGCTATGTGGTTACAGAGCATTGAAAGAACAAAAGCCCGTATTAAAAGTGCAGAAGAGCGGGTTCTGGTCATACAATTGAATGGAGCAGTTGGAAGCGGCAATAATTATCTTTCGAAAGAAGTGCAACAATCTGTAGCTGAAATGCTGGAGCTGAACTTTTCTTTTTCGTGGCAGTCGCAAAGAGATAATATGGCTGAGTGGGCTGGTGTTCTGGGCATACAGGTTGGTAGCTTAGGCAAAATAGCCAAAGATATTTCTTTATTGATGCAGACCGAGGTAGCTGAGGTTTTTGAAGGAGCAGCCGAAGGCAAAGGTGGGTCTAGTACAATGCCTCATAAACGGAACCCTGTTATCTGCGCAGCAATTCTGGCTAATGCCAATCGTGTGCCTCATTTAGTGGCGTCTATCCTATCAGGAATGCCGCAGGAATATGAACGTTCGGCAGGTTTATGGCATGCCGAATGGGAAGTGATGACTGACATCATGATGCTCGCTGGGGGTGCAGTAGAAAGAACAATTGAGTTGCTGGAAGGTCTGGAAGTTGACGAGAAAAGAATGCTCGTAAATCTGGAATTAACAAAAGGACTGGTTTATGCTGAAAATGTTTCTCTGGCCCTTGCACCTAAAATAGGAAAGACCCAGGCACACGAGTTAATAGAGAAGGCCTGCAGGCAGGCAATCGCCCAACAAAAGCATTTGAAAGAAATTTTGTCTGAAATGTCTTTAGATTTACCTAACTTGGATGACCTATTTATGCCTGTGCATTCAATTGGTAATAGTTTAGATATCATTGACGAAATTTTAGATAATCATTGACATTCAAATGAAAACAAATTATAAGCTTCAGGGAACACCCAATAGTCCGGCCTTGATATTTTCTAATTCTTTAGGTGCAGAAATGATGATATGGGACGAACTGGTACCGTATCTCTTACCTTATTTCAGGATATTGCAATATGATGCCCGTGGACATGGCGGCAGTGAGATAACGAAGGGGCCTTATACTATTGAAACCTTAGGCGAAGATGTGATAGACCTGATGGACGATTTGAAAATCGAAACCGCTTATTTTTGTGGCTTATCGATGGGCGGACTAATCGGACAATGGTTAGGATTGAACCATCCTGAAAGGTTTGAAAAGATTGTATTGAGTAATACAGGCGCAAAAATCGGTGATAACGAACATTGGAATGCCCGTATTGCTACTATTACACAAGAGGGTATGCAAGGGATAGCAAACGCAACAATGGAGCGTTGGTTTTCTGATGATTTCAGACGATATAACCCGAAGCGTGTAGCAGAAATTAAAGAGATGTTTCTCAGAAACAATCCTACTGCTTATACCAATGCTTGTGCAGCTATCAGAGATGCAGATTTCAGAGAGAAGATTCAGAATATTTCGGTAGAAATACTGATTATAACAGGTGATGGAGACCCGGTAACAAATGTAGAGCAAGCAGAATATCTGGCCAACAGAATACCTTTTGCACACCTGAAAGTATTACATGCACGCCATTTGTCAAGCGCTGAAATACCCAAAGAGTATGCACAGGTATTATTGGATTTTCTGGTAGGAGATACTAACTACACCAGAGGTATGCATGTAAGAAGGACTGTATTAGGCAATACGTATGTAGATAAAGCCAACGAAAAAATCAACTCTTTCAATACGGATTTTCAATCATTTATCACCAATTATGCCTGGGGTGAAATCTGGACAAGACCTAATTTATCAAAACACAGCAGGAGCATGATTACCCTGGCTATGTTGATTGCCCAGAACAGAAAGCCCGAGTTTAAACTGCATTTGAGAGCCGCATTAAATAATGGCGTCTCTGTGGTCGAAATTAAGGAAATAATTCTGCAATCGGCAATTTATTGTGGGGTTCCGGCGGCCAATGAAGCTTTTGCCGCAGCGCAGGAGCTATTTAAAGAAATAGGCATTGTTTATGAAAATACTTAAAACACAGGTAGGTATTATTGGTGCAGGCCCTGCAGGATTGACACTGGCTTTATTATTACGCAAGCAGGGAATAGAAGCTATTATTCTTGAAAACAGAAGCCGGGAGTATGTACAGGCACGCGTAAGGGCAGGTTTATTAGAACAGAATACAGTTGATATTTATAAAGACTTAGGAGTAGCTGAGCGTCTTTTAAAGGAAGGGCAGGAACATCATGGGGTATATCTGAGTTTTGACGGTCAACGCATCAGAGTGCCTTTTGGGGAACTGACAGGTGGCAGAAACATTACGATTTATGGACAACAGGAAGTAGTAAAAGACCTGACCGATGAATGGCTAGCCGGAGGGGGACAGATTTATTTTGAGACCCCTGCCCTGAAAATTGAAGATTTTGAAAGCGATAAACCGAAAATTCATTTTGAACACGAAGGTGAAGAAGGTATTCTGAATTGTGATTTTATAGCTGCCTGCGATGGTTTTCATGGAATAGGCCGCAAGACCTTGCCACCTGATGTATATAAAGAGTATTCTATTACTTATCCCTTCAGTTGGTTAGGGATTCTGGCGCATGTTGCTCCTTCGACAGATGAACTTATTTATGCATACCACGAGCGGGGATTTGCTTTGCATAGTCTACGCTCGGATAAAATCAGTCGGTTATATATACAGGTGGATAATGACGACCATATTGATAACTGGCCTGATGAAAGAATCTGGGAAGATTTAGCAATTCGTTTAGGCGCAGAAGGTTGGACGCTAAAAACCGGGCCGATTTTTGAGAAAGGCATTACACCTATGCGTAGTTTCTTTACGGATAATATGCAATCCGGGAGATTGTTTCTTGCGGGTGATGCCGCTCATATCGTGCCACCAACCGGAGGAAAAGGCTTGAATCTGGCGGTTGCTGATGTCAAACATCTGGCAGACGGATTTGTGAAATATTATCATAAAAATTCAATAAAGGCATTAGATAATTATTCAGGTACAGCCCTGAAACGAATATGGAGAGCACAGGATTTTTCTAATTTCATGACCACTCTCTTTCATAAACAGGATGAGCACGGGTCATTCTCCTATCAATTACAAAAAGCAAAATTCGATTATATACGAGTATCCAAAGCCTATGCAACAACCATAGCCGAAAACTATGTAGGCTTACCGTTTGAGGCTTTTGAATAGAAAAGATATGAAACAGGTTCCGATTATAGATACGCATACGGCGGCAGGAATGGTAAAAGACGGCGATACTCTTTTGCAGGGTGGATTTGGTATGACGGGTAACCCCGTGCATCTTATGCACGCCCTAGCCGAATCAGGCACTAAAAACCTTACTTTTATTGGCAATAATGCAGGAGAAATAGGTTTGGGTGGAGGAAGATTATTAAGGAACGGTCAACTAAAAAAACTGATAGGTTCTTTTTTCACATCTAATCCAGATGCGGTTAAAGCTGTTCAGGCAGGACTGGTCGACTATGAACTTTTGCCACAGGGTACATTGGCTGAAGCACTAAGAGCAGGCGGAGCAGGAATAGGGGGCTTTTATACACCTGCTTCGGCCGGAACATTGATAGCACAAGGGCGTGAGACTAAAGTGATAGATGGCGTTGAGCAGGTATTTGTGAAAGGTTTGAGAGGTAATGTAGCTTTTATCAGGGCTTGGCGGGCAGATACGGCAGGTAATCTCCAATACCGCATGACCGAACAAAACTTTAATAAAGCCATGGCGACAGCCGCCGATTTAGTGATTGCCGAAGTAGAAGAGATTGTTGAGATAGGAGAGATTCAAGCTGAATATATTCATACTCCCGGCTGTTATGTTGACTATCTGGTGCAAGCTACCCTGACTTTAGAAGATTTAGGTATGTCTGCGTCGGTTTCATCTTCTAAAAAAGTTGATGAAGCGCGTATGAATATGGCACGGCGGGCTTTAAAAGAACTGAAAAAAGGTGATGTAGTGAATCTGGGTATCGGGATTCCCACTCTAGTTGCTGATTTGATAACCGAAGAACACGGTATTATTCTGCACACCGAAAATGGTATGTTAGGGGTTGGCCCAGTACCTGCAGATGGGGGTGGCGCATTGGATTATCCGGTCAATGCGGGCAAAATTCCGGTTACGGCATTGAAGGGCAGCAGTTATTTTGATAGTGCCGATTCATTTGCCATGATTCGCGGTGGACACATTGATGTGGCCATTATGGGTGGCTTAGAAGTAGATGAGGCCGCTAACCTGGCCAACTGGGCTGTTCCGGGTAAACCATTATTGGGTGTAGGCGGGGCTATGGATTTAGCCAAAGGCGCCAAGCGCCTGATTATTACCATGACCCATACCAATCCTGATGGCTCTTCCAAGATTGTGCCTGCTTGTACCTTACCATTAACTGCATCAGGGGTTGTAAGTTTAATTATTACCGAACTGGCTGTTTTTGATTATACTGATAATCAACTGATCTTGATAGAACTGATGCCAAATGCTTCTTTGGAAGAAGTGAGAGCTAAGACGAGCGCAGGTTTTATAGAAAAATTAAGAACCAATTCATGAAAGAAGCCTATATCATAGATGCCATTCGCACGCCTATCGGCAGTTTTGGTGGGAGTTTATCGCCTGTCAGGGCTGATGATTTAGCTGCCATTCCTATCAGAGAATTGCTGAAAAGAAATCCTTCTGTAGTTTCCGCGGCCATTGACGATGTGATTTTAGGTTGCCATAATCAGGCCGGAGAGGACAACCGCAATGTGGCAAGAATGGCTTTACTTTTGGCAGGCTTGCCCTATACAGTTCCGGGAGAGACCGTTAATCGTTTATGTTCATCGGGTATGTCTGCTGTCATTCACGCCAGTAGAGCTATCAAAGCTGGAGATGGAGAGATTATTATTGCCGGAGGCATGGAGCATATGACACGAGGCCCTTGGGTTATATCCAAAACATCAAAACCTTTCGGCAACGATGCCCAGATGTTTGATTCAAGTTTCGGCTGGCGATTCATTAACCCCAGAATGCAACAAATGTATGGTACAGATGCAATGGGCATGACGGCAGAAAATCTGGTTGAGCTATATAACATCAGCCGTGAAGACCAGGATTTATTTGCCTTACGCTCTCAACAAAAAGCATTTGCCGCACAACAAAATGGTATTTTGGCCGAAGAAATAACAGGGGTTGAAATAGCAGATAAAAAAGGGAATATAAGCATATTTGATAAAGACGAATTTATCAAAGGCAATACTACGCTTGAAGTATTGGCAAAACTAAAACCTGCCTTTAAGAAGGAGGGTGGAACTGTAACAGCAGGCAATTCAGCCGGACTTAATGATGGCGCAATAGCCATGCTGATAGGTTCAGAAGATGCTATAAAGACCTATAATCTCACCCCAAAGGCTCGTATTGTTTCATCAGTTGTTGTAGGTGTGGAGCCACGCATCATGGGTATAGGCCCGGTTAGTGCCTCGCAAAAAGCCTTGCAGAAAGCAGGTTTATCACTCAACGATATGGCTGTTATAGAATTTAACGAAGCCTTTGCAGCACAATGTCTGGCAGTTAGTCATCTGCTTGGCTTAGCCGTTGATGATGAAAGAATTAACCCGAATGGTGGGGCTATTGCTTTAGGGCATCCGCTGAGTATGTCCGGTACTCGTATTATACAGGCGGCTGTTAATCAATTAATCAGAACACAACAGCGCTATGCATTAGTTGCTATGTGCGTGGGTGTGGGTATGGGTTATGCAGTGGTGATTGAGAGAATGTAGAAAATAATAATATGGAAGACACTAATCCCCTCATTGAAGACTTATTGCAAAAGTTTCAATCGGCCATCGGTTCCGATTATGATAAGTATCGGAATCATGTGTATCGTGTTTTTCTGAATTGTCTTTTGCTAGATACTAATAAGGACAATGAGGATAAATATGCCATTGCAGCTGTATTTCATGACATCGGTATATGGACTAACCATACTTTCGATTATCTGGCTCCCTCTGTCGAGCAAGCTAAAACTTTCCTCAGAGAAACCAATAGAAAAAACTTGATTGAAGAGATAAAAGCGATGATTGACAACCATCATAAAATAAGTGCTTACAGGGGCGAACATGCCGAAACAGTCGAAGCTTTCAGACAAGCCGACTGGATAGATGTATCTTTAGGAATATTGACATTCGGGGCAGACGAGCAATCCATCAAGGCTAATAAGCGTAAATTTCCTACTTTAGGTTTTCATATATTTCTTATCAAAGCCACTACTAAAAACTTCTTCAAGCATCCTTTTAACCCCTTGCCGATGTTTAAGAAATAGGGGAAAGCGGTCCGCCGTTGCGGGAAAATGGAGAAAGTTTATATTTGAAGAAGCACATATTAGCTTGCATTACGGAATAAGAATTGGTTAATTTGTTAGATTCTATTCAAACTACCTTTCCATGAAAAAAATAATTCTCCTATTGAGCATTACTCTTATTGAAACAATAGTATTAGCTCAAAATGTTTCTTCCGACAAAACAATCATTCAAGTCGATTTCAATAAAAATGTAGGAGATATGAGTACTATGTGGGCATGGTTCGGGGCTGATGAACCTAATTATGCCTATATGAGAGACGGGAAAAAACTATTGTCTGAATTATCGGCCATGAGTCCTGTTCCTGTCTATTTCAGAGCCCATAATCTGCTGACGTCAGGGCATGATACCTTGACGCTTAAATGGGGTTCAACGAATGTATATACCGAGGATGCCAACGGAAATGCCGTATATGACTGGACAATTGTTGATAAAATCTTTGATACTTATCTGGAAAGAGGTATTAAGCCTTTGGCGCAGTTTAGTTTTATGCCCAAAGCCCTTTCTCCAAAGCCTGACCCGTACGAACACTATTGGAAACCTGGCATGCCTTATAACGATATTTATACAGGCTGGGCATATCCGCCGAAAGATTATGCGAAATGGGCAGAGTTGGTTTATCAATGGGTGAAACATTCGGTAGAAAGATATGGTAAAAAAGAAGTGGAAAGCTGGTACTGGGAGCTTTGGAACGAACCCAATATTGGTTATTGGAAAGGAACTGTGGAAGAATATTGTAAATTATATGATTATACAGCTGATGCCGCCAAAAGAGCCTTACCCACCATCAAAATGGGCGGTCCTGAAACTACAGGGCCGAGTTGGAATAAGGCAGCAGATTTTCTTCAAACTTTCCTGAAACACTGTGTTTCAGGAAAAAACTATGTAACCGGGAAAGTAGGCTCTCCGCTTGATTTTATCTCATTTCATGCTAAAGGTTCTCCTAAAATTGTTGATGGCCATGTACAGATGAACATGGGTACACAACTTAGAGATATTTCAGAGGGATTCAGAATTGTGGCATCATTTCCAACGCTTAAACACCTGCCCATCATTATCGGAGAATCAGACCCGGAGGGTTGTGCGGCCTGTGGTATGAAAACAAATCCGCAGAATGCCTATCGAAATGGTACCATGTATTCAAGCTATACCGCCGCTTCATTTGCCAGAAAATATGCTTTGGCCGATTATTATAAGGTGAATCTGAAAGCCGCAGTAAGCTGGTCGTTTGAGTTTGAGAACCAACCCTACTTTTATGGCTTCCGTGATTTAGCTACTAATGGTATAGATAAACCAGTGCTGAATGTATTTAGAATGTTCGGACAGATGTCGGGTAAACGTGTAGAGGTAAAGGGTAATCAGAAATACGATTTTAAAATGGTGAGAGATTCGAGCGTAAGAGGCAAATATGCCGATATCAATGCCTTTGCCAGCAAAGATATTAATTCAGCTGCTGTGATGCTCTGGCATTATCATGACGATGATGTGCAGGCAGCGGATGCTCAGATTGAAATAGATCTGAAAGGATTACCTGCTAAGAAACTCAATTTTCATCACTATAGGATAGATACTGAGAATAGCAATGCTTATGAAGTCTGGAAGAAAATGGGTTCGCCCGAAAACCCGACTAAAGAACAGATAGCGATACTTGAAAAAGCGGGACAATTAACATTATTAGAATCGCCGGGCTATTTAAAAACAAGCAATGGTACTACGAAGCTAAACGTCAAACTACCGAGGCAAGGCGTTTCTCTATTGAAATTTGATTGGTAAAATAGCTATAGTAATTTAACAAACTAACGATTTACTGACAATTTCTTAACAAAATTATTTCCGTTTTCTTCCTGAAGTATAATGAGGTAATTACCGGAAGGGAAACGATTCAGGTCGATAGTATGGCTAAGATTTTTACTGGTCGATTGATTTAATAAACGTCCTGTTATATCAATCAGTTGATAAGCAAATGCTTTCGAAGACTTAATAAAAACTTTATCCGAACTTGGATTAGGGTAAACCTGTATATGAGGAGCTTCTTGCTCATTTGCTAAAATGATAGGTAAAAAATTAGTCGAAATGAGGCTTTCACAACCTTTTTCAAATACTTTTACCTGATAGTTACCTACTTCTGTAAATTTTATCTTCTGTGATGTTAAGGGTAATTCGGTAGTATTGAAATACCATTTATTGCCCGCAGATGCACTTGAAATCAAACTATCATTTGATTGACTAATACTTGGTTGAGGTATGATTATCTGAATTATAGTCACCGTATTTTCTGAGACATTCGAACAATTATTTTCATTGGTTACTTTTAGCTGATATTTACCTGCTGCATCTGCTGTATAAAATTGATTATTTGCCCCTTCAATTTCTTTATCATTGAGATACCATTGGTAGCTTACCGCTTTTGAAGTAGTAGTTAATATTGATTTGCCATCAGCACATATCTGGGCGCCTGAGGATGAAGATATAACAGGCGCAATCGGAATACTTAATTCTTTGATTAAAATAGTTTGTGAACTCCGGCTACAACCAGCCTTATCAATAACAGTGAAGATATAATCTCCTTTTTCTTTAACTATTACATTGCTATTTTGTGATTGAATAGTGTCATTTTTCGTCCATTTATAAATGTATGGCTCAACTCCTCCCAGAATACTTGCCTGTAATTGTGTAGAACTCCCTTTACATAATTCGTTCTTTCCATCTATACTATTAATACTTAGATTTGAAGGGGTAATGACTACGGCATCATTAGATATACTTGAGCAATTATTGAGATTAGTTACTTTTAGTTTGTAGCTGCCCGGACTGGTAACTACATATGTGGAATTTACGGCATCCTTAATCTCAAAATTATCTATAATCCATTGATAACTATTCTCTTTGGCATCAGTTGTTAAAGTTATATTTTCCTTAAAACAAAGGATCGGACTCACTGGTGGATTTATGGTTGGAGTAAGCGGATTAGCTATTTTATTTATATGTATCAAATCGGATTGGGCATAGCAACCAATATTGTCAATAACATGCAAAATATAGTCACCTTCTTCATTAGGTGAAAAGTTAGCCATATTAGAAATGGTACTTGAGTTTTTTGTCCAGGTAAAAGAAATGGGAGGTATCCCCCCTATTACAGTCGGTTTTAATTCAGTAGAACCATTCGCACAGAATTCTCTTTTACCGGCAATATCACTAATATTCAAATTAGAAGAACTTAACACGGTAATAGAAATATTATTGCTTGCAGGACTTTGACAGAGTTGATTATTAAAAAAGCTTTCGCATATGGCATTATAAGCAGTTGTGCCTTGAGGAGTTACTTTAATTTGCGAAGCTCTCGCTCCGGTTGACCATACGACAGTTCCATTACAACCGTTAGCTGTTATATTGACGGAAGTACCTATACAAATCGTGGTTTTCTCGGCTTCAATTGTAGGAGGCGTTTCATTAATGATATTAAGTTCAACACTACGTGAAGAACTTACGCAACCATTTTGTTTTAAAATTAAACTATAGTTACCAGTTTGAGTGGCAGTGTAAGAGTAGTTGTTGGCAGATTCTATCGGAACCTTATTTTTATACCATTGAAAACTAAGGTTTGTCAGATAAGACATGTATTCCATCTGGACATTACTAAGTTTGGAAGATAAGGCCAAACTGCCTGTTTTACAAAAAGTAGCCGATTCTCCAACGATGTCAAAATTTGTTTTACAAGGGGTGTCGGGAGATGCCAGCTTAAAAAGAAGAAAGTCGGGAGAATTATTAAAATATAAGCCATTTTTAACAGCCGTAACATATAATCCGAAATCAGATGCACCATTAACGTCCTGAATAATATAATAATCTCTATTAAAACTTTTAGCCCAAAGTTGTTCATTTCCAAATGTGAGCTTTGTAATAGTATTGTTTTTTATTAAGAATATTTTGCCATCACCTGTTGTCGTAATTTTGGAAGAGCTATAATTGGTATTTTTCCATTGTAATGTGCCTGTGGCATTATATTTATATAGACCTGTATTAGTACTGAAAACACAACCATTATCAGATGTTCTTTCAAAATCTATAATGCTTTCCCCAACCATAGATTTTGTCCAGTTGGCATTCCCGTTTAAAGTATTTAGCTGAATTACCGTACTATTATTGGTATAAACATACATAATAGATGGATCCGTAATGATAAGCTGCGAGGTGTTTAGAATGGATGTATTCGACCAGACTAATTGCCCTGTTGCCGAGTATTTTCTTAAACCTCCGGAAGTCGCCATTATTACACCATCGTCGCTCGTTGTCTGTATATCAGTTAAAATATTTGTGAGCCCTGAAATATCAATAGACCACTCTATACTACCATCTTCTTTCATTCTTTTAATTTCCGAAACACTAATACTGTTGGTAGATTTTGTAGTCAATAGATAGAAGCCATTGGCAAGCGTAGCAGTTGCGTTTTGCAAAGAAAAATCCTCAGGTTTTTGCCAACTCAGATTTAGACCTGAATCGTATTTTCTGAAAATCCTACTAAAAACGAGGTAGACAAGCACACCACCATCTTGTGAAGCATATTGAGCCATAGCAGGAGCATTACTTGACCCTCCATCCGAAAATATGAATTGATT
>CALRLS020000098.1:0-13047 GCA_943368815.1 Cyanobium sp. NIES-981 | reverse complement strand
AGATTATTGAAAGGAGCAGTAAGGGTATCATTAGCCACGCCTTTGGTTACACCGGGGCTATCCGGTACACCCATCGTTACAGCGCCACTACCGGCAGCAATCAGAAATGAATCGCCATGACCATGATAACAACCCTCAAACTTGATAATCTTATCACGACCTGTGAACCCTCTCGCTACTCTGATGGCCGACATAGTAGCCTCAGTACCCGAATTAACCATTCTGATTCTTTCAACGGATGGCACCATGTCGATAATCAGTTCGGCCATTTCAACCTCCCTGCGTGTTGGTGCACCAAAAGAGAAAGAGTTTTTGATGGCTTCTCTCACGGCTTCCTCGACAGGCTCGTAGGCATGACCTAAAATCATTGGTCCCCATGAATTGATTAACTCTATGTATTGATTGTCGTCTTCGTCGTAAATATATGCGCCTTTTGCTTTTTTGATAAAGATGGGGTTTCCACCTACTGATTTAAACGCTCTTACTGGAGAGTTTACTCCACCTGGAATAAAGTTCTTAGCTTTGGCAAAAAGGGCTTCACTTGTAGTATGTATCATTAGTCGATGTATTTTTATTTCAGGCTGCAAAGGTCGTGAAGAAAAGGGAAGGAAGCAATGGGAATTGTAGGGAATGAATTCTTAGAGATAATTTGTAATGATTAGATCTTAAGAAATAAGGGTTCTTTAAAATTTGTTTGTATACCAAGCGAACACGTATTAGTTTGGCTAAAGCCAATTCGGATATTTTTTCTTCTTACCCCCATTTGAAAATGGGGGCTATTGTGATTCAATTGCCTCCAGCTTTAGCTGGAGGATGTCTAAATTGCATCCTTGTGTTGGCTTTAGCCAAACGTCTTCCTTGACATGTCTAAACCAGAAATGCTATTTGAGAAGAATAAAAGTAGCGGATGTATTTATTTTATTCCACGGAATAAATTTCATTTATTTTTTCTATATTTGTCTTACTCAAAAAATTATATAAATGTGTACTGAAGACAACCTTACTCTTCAACCAATTTTAACTGAAGAGAATTACCTTAAAATAATCACAGCATCTTTAGAAAAGATTAAAAAGGATTATTTTATTGTTAAATCATATCCTAAACCTACTGGATTCCATAGAGAAAGAGTTTTCTGTTATGAATTATATCATCAAATGAGACTTCTTCATTATGATACAGGTGAAATAAAGATTAATGGAGAAATCGACAAAAGAGGAAATACGGACTTCCCTGAACGTGCATTTAATCCTGACTTTATTTTTCACGAGCCTATGACACATGCAAATAACAAAATTGTAATCGAAGTAAAGGGTACTATGAATTACGATAAAGATAAGTATGGAAAAACTGCAATAGAAAAAGATTTTACAACCATATTATATTTTTTAACTCGAAAGGAAATCCGTTATACAACGGGGGTATTTATTTTATACAGATACAATATGAAACAATTTCAAAGAAAGTATAAGGAAATTTTAAAAAGGTTGATTTCAAGTTACGACAATAAAAATATTTTTATAATCACAATTAAAACTCCTCATAATACGCCAGAATGCATTAATGTATGTGATTGGCTTTGACAACTTCATACACGACTCTTCAAGTAAGGTCCTTAAGGCACATCAAAAATCTTCTTAATGACCACATCTGTAAAGCTATAAAATAGGCTATAAACTAAATCGGCAAAACCGTAGTACTCTTCACCTCCGCCATCACAAAAAAACTATGTATCAAGGAAACGCTCGGCAGTACAGAAAGTTTTTGCTGGTGAAACAGGTGGTAACTCTCCATATCAGGTACTACAATCTTAAGCAGATAATCAAAACTACCGGATACGAAATCACAACTGATAACCTCGGGTAAGTCTAAAATAGACTGGTTGAAGCCTTCAGAGGTATCATGTGTCTGTTTAATCAGGGTAACCTGACAATAAACCGTCAGATTCTTGCCTAATTTCCTTTTATTCAGAATAGAAACGTATTTTTCTATGATGCCATCCTGTTCCATTCGCTTGATGCGGTCATGAACGGGAGTGAGAGAAAGATTAATCTCCTTAGCAATCTCTTTGAAGGTAAGATGTGCATTCTTCTGTAATAAGCGCAAGATTTTTCTGTCAGTTTCGTCTATCATTTTTGTACAATATTAAGCATGAACCAATGAACCCTTATAAGTAGGAAAGGTGTATGCAGAAAATTTTTCTTTTCGTGAATAGAAAATCCTATGTATAATAGGCGTATTTTCTGCAAATATATCTATTAGAGAAAATAATTTCTTATTTTTCTTAATATGGAGTAAATATTTTCTTCTTGTGCTAATTTTGTAGTGCAATTACACTTCATCAATAAACTAAAAAATTCAATCATTACGGCCAATCAGGCTGAAATGTATTTGAACACTTCATCAACAAACCTTCACAGAGAATGATAATCGGAGTACCTAAGGAAATCAAGAACAATGAGAATAGAGTAGCCCTTACACCTGCAGGGGTAGCTGAATTTAAAAAACACGGACATATAGTTTATATACAATCAACAGCCGGAGAGGGTAGTGGTTTTAAAGACGAAGAATATACCAAAGCAGGCGCTGAATTGCTCTCAACGATTGAAGAGGTATATGGCATTGCCGAGATGGTTATCAAAGTAAAAGAACCGATTGCTTCTGAGTATAATCTGATTAAAAAAGACCAGTTACTCTTCACTTATTTCCATTTTGCTTCATCAGAAGAACTCACCCATGCCATGATTAAGCAAGGTGCGGTTTGTCTGGCCTATGAAACAGTTGAGAAACCGGACCGTAGCCTCCCTTTATTAGTGCCGATGTCGGAAGTAGCAGGACGTATGGCGATTCAGGAAGGAGCTAAGTACTTAGAGAAACCAATGAAAGGAAAGGGTATTTTACTAGGTGGTGTACCGGGTGTGCCTCCTGCTAAAGTACTGGTGTTAGGTGGTGGGATTGTTGGGACACAAGCCGCTAAAATGGCCGCAGGTTTAGGTGCAAGAGTAGTAATTATGGATGTGAGTTTGCCAAGATTGAGATATTTGTCTGATATTATGCCGCTGAATGTCGTAACGATCATGTCGAACGAGTATAATATCCGTGAGGCTATCCGTGAAGCAGATTTGATAGTAGGAGCGGTATTGATTCCGGGAGCGAAAGCCCCACACCTGATTACAAGAGATATGCTGAAAACAATGCGTCCGGGAACGGTGGTTGTTGATGTAGCTGTTGACCAGGGTGGTTGTATTGAAACCTGTACGCCAACAACACACGAAAACCCAACATTTGTGATTGACGATGTAGTACATTATTGCGTAGCCAATATGCCGGGTGCAGTACCTTATACTTCAACGCTTGCCTTGACTAACGCTACCTTACCCTATGCTATCCAGTTAGCCAATAAAGGCTGGAAAAAAGCTTGTACAGAAAATGAAGAATTAAGAAAAGGCTTAAATGTCGTAGACGGCAAAATAGTGTACAAAGGTGTAGCAGATGCCTGGAACTTAGCTTATGATAGTATAGAAACAGTATTGTAACAAACGCCAATTTACTTTTTTTATATGACCTCTTCCTTAGCCGGAAGAGGTTTTTTATTGCCTCACCCTCTAAATCTCCCTCTCCTGGAATAGGAGAGGGAGACTTTTTTTTGTCCTTAGTTTAGTTTTCTGCATAAAATTTGCAATTTGCGGCATGGAAAAGAAACCGAAATTCTATACAGTATGGGAAGGACGAAAAGCAGGGGTCTATGACTCGTGGGAGGAGTGTAAAAAACAGGTAGAGGGTTTTCAGGGAGCCAAGTATAAATCATTCGATACGAAGAAGGAAGCTGAGGCAGCGATGAAAGAAAATTACTGGAAATATACCCAGTCCCAGAAAGCCGCTCAAAAGCAGACCAAAATTCCGGCTTCGGCTTTTCCGCCACCCATTTTAGAGTCAATAGTTGTAGATGCCGCCTGGAACTCTGTAAAAAAAGACATGGAGTATCAGGGTTTTTACCTGAAAACCAAAGAGCGGATTTTTCATAAAGGACCTTTTCCAAAAGCTACCAATAATATAGGGGAATTTCTGGCTATTGTTCATGCGTTGGCTCATTTGAAAAAACATAATTCAGCATTGCCAATATATTCTGATTCACGCACTGCTATCAGTTGGGTACGTAATAAAAGAGCAAATACTAAACTGGAAGAAGCGAATGGCAATGAAGAAGTTTTTGACCTCCTCGACAGAGCCGAAAAATGGTTACAGGCGAATACTTATCCTAACAAAGTATTGAAATGGGAGACTGATTATTGGGGAGAAAATCCGGCGGATTTTGGGAGGAAGTAGCCATTGAAAGACTTACGTTTTTAGCATGGTCATTTGTATGAATCAAAAAAGTCAGACCCATTTTGAGAGCCTGACTTTTGAATTTATAGATTACTAGTCTTAATTCAATTCGAAACTTGATAGTTTTTTGAATTCTCCGATACGGCTGGCAATTTCTTCCGGCCTTAGATTCTGGATTCTTTCAGAACCGAATTTCTCAACGCAGAATGATGCCATAGCAGAACCATGAATAATGGCACGCTTCATATTCTCAAAACTTAAATCATCGGTTTGTGCCAGATACGCGATGAAACCTCCTGCAAAGGTATCACCTGCACCTGTCGGGTCAAATACTTCTTCTAATGGCAGCGCAGGACAGAAGAAGATATTGTCGTCCTGAAACAACAAAGCGCCATGTTCACCTTTTTTGATAATCAGGGTTTTAGGACCCATTGCCATAATGGTTTTAGCTGCTCTGCGAAGCGAGAAATCACCTGATAACATACCGGCTTCTTCATCATTAATAGCCAGACAATCTACTTGTTTTAACAACTTTTTTAGATCAACATTTGCAATATCAATCCATAGGTTCATGGTATCAACCATTACAAACTTTGGTCTGTTATGCAAACGTGTCAAGACACGCATCTGGATTTCAGGTGAAGTATTACCTAACATCAGGTATTTACAATCCTGATAAGATTCCGGAATTTTAGGGTCAAACTCACCCATTACATTCAATTGGGTTTCCAGGCTATCACGTGAATTCATATTATTATGATAACGACCAGACCAGTAAAAGGTTTTTCCACCTTCCACAACTTCCAGCCCTTCTGTATTTACTCCGTGTGATTCAAGCACATCTATCATGCTTTGAGGAAAATCCTCACCTACTACCGCTACAAGGTTATTTTCTTTAACAAAATAAGAGGCAGTAAGGGTAATAAAAGTAGCGGCTCCGCCAATAATTTTATCTGTTTTTCCGAAAGGTGTTTCAATTTTATCGAATGCCACCGAACCAACTGTGAGTAAAGACATAAATGCTGAATCCCATTACGATGATGGGCATTTTCGTTGTTTAATATGAAAAAATTATGAAATCTGGTGTGTTTTGTAGCAAAAACGATGCAAAATTAATAAAAATAGTGAAGAAATAGATGTTTTTTTTGCAATTGAATGAATTGTCTGAACGGTGATTTAACAGATTGAGCAGATTATACTGATTAAGAACATAAGTATTTAATGATTAAAACCTTTAATTCAGGTAAATCAATTCATTCGGCTAAATCGCAGCTCAAACCTAAACATCCACTCATTTTTCCCACCGATAATTCACTAATTTCCCTACCTTTGCACAAATTTTTCACCAAAGGATAAGAGAATTATGGCTGAACCCAATATCGAATTTCTTTACAAGTATTTAAACAATGCTTCACCTACCGGTTTTGAAGCTTCAGGACAACAAATATGGCTGGACTATGTAAAACCCTATATTGATACACAATTGGTTGACGTATATGGCACAGCAGTTGGGGTTATTAATCCTGACCAGCCTTATAAAGTAGTCATTGAAGGCCATTCTGACGAAATATCGTGGTTTGTGAATTATATTACCGAAGATGGTTATATATATGTACGTCGTAATGGTGGTTCTGACCATCAGATTGCCCCTTCAAAAAGAGTGAATATCCATACCCGCAAAGGTATTGTAAAAGGTGTGTTTGGATGGCCTGCTATTCACGTACGTGAGGCTGCTACTGAAGAAAGAGCAACCCTGAAAAATATCTTTATTGATGTAGGTGCCGCTAAAAAGGCAGAGGTAGAAGAAATGGGAATCCATGTGGGTTGTGTGATTACTTTTGAAGACACATTGATGGAGCTCAACAACAAATTCTTTGTTGGACGTGCCTTAGACAACCGCATTGGCGGCTATATTATTGCAGAAGTAGCCCGCAAACTGAAAGAAAACAATATACAACTGCCATTTACATTATATCTGGTTAATTCGGTACAGGAAGAAATCGGGCTTCGTGGAGCAGAAATGATTTCGAGAAGACTAAAGCCTGATGTAGCTATCTGTTGCGATGTGATTCATGATACCCAATCACCAATGTATAACAAAAAACTTGACGGTGATTTAGCTTGTGGCAGAGGTCCGGTTTTAACCTATGGCCCTGCAGTACAAAACAACCTGCTCAATTTCATGATTGATGTGGCAACCGAAAAATCTATACCTTTCCAGAGAGCGGCGGCAAGTCGTTCAACAGGTACTGATACTGATGCATTTGCCTACTCTGCAGAAGGTGTAGCCTCAGCATTAATCTCATTGCCGCAAAAATATATGCATACTACGGTGGAGATGTGCCATAAAGAAGATGTGCAGGCTTGTATAGATTTATACTACGAAATCCTACTAAAACTGGAAGCCGGACAGGATTTCAGTTATATTAAATAAGAATTTTGAATACCTGCAAAGCCACTCTTCTCAAAAGGAGTGGCTTTTGCTTTTTATAGACGCCCAAAACACTTAAGCGACATCTCTGGCGTAGCCGACTGTTTCACGGTATATCTGAGGTGATACATCAGCATTATTCTTAAAAAACCTGCTGAAATAATATTCGTCATCGTAGCCAAGATCATGGGCAATTTCTTTGACAGATTTATTGGTCAGATACAAATCACGCTTTGCCTCAATCACTATTCTCTCTGATATTAAATCAGTAAGGGTTTTGTTAAAATGTGTTTTGGTGATTTTAGACAATGCCTTGGGCGATATATTCAGCATATCGGCATAATCGCTGGCAGAATGTTTTGTTTTAAAGTGTAGTTCTATGGAGTCTTTCAGGTTCTGTAATATAAAAGGCTCTTTTCTATCAGTAAATTCCTGTTTCGCATCCGGCTGTTGAGCTACTTTTAATCTTGATGCAGTTATCAGGAAAATTTTCAGATAAGACACCAGTTGCTCATATTGTGCCAGAGCAGGTGTTTCAAATTCTATCTTCATTTGAGCAATTACCACTTCAAAGGTCTGTCTGGCAAATGCATCAACCTGTACGTATGGAGGATTATAAATATTATTAAACAATACACCATTGCAGGCCACCTCATGTCGATGCTTATGGATACAAAAGAAATCAGGGTGAAAATTAAGCGCCACTCCCTCTATCGTTTCTTCTTCCTGTATCATAAAGGGCTGATAAGGTGTAAAACAAAAGATGGTATCTTTAGTAAACTCATATGTTGAAAAATCTACTTTTGCCATGCCACTCCCTTGCTTTATCCAGATAACAGAGAAATAGTTATGCCTTTGAACATGGTCAAAATAACTATTCCCTGTAAATGAGAAGAGTTTGAAGGCGAGATTTCCGTTAATAGGGTCAACAAGTGTAAATATATCCTGATTGAGCATTTTTAAGTATTAATCTTTGCTTTTAATTGTTCAATTTCTGCTTCTAATCGGCCAATATATTCTCGTTGTGGTTTCAGTACCTCCTCAATTTCTTCAGCTGTATATCTTGGAGTAATATGTTGCGGACAGTTCCAGTCAAAAGATTCTACGTGAAAGATAATCATATGTTCCGGTTTAAACTTATAATCTTTCAGGTCGAGTCTTTCATATAATTCAGGATTATCCTCCAATGCTACAAGCTCAGCTTTGGCAAAAATCTTTAACCTGATTTTATGAGGATAATCCATCAGAAATAGAGAAACATTTGGATTGGTTTCAAAATTCCCTGCCGAAATATATTGTTTATTTCCCTTAAAATCTACAAAGCCTAATCGTTTGGCGTCTAATACTTTCAAAAATCCCCTTGGCCCGCCACGATGTTGAATATAAGGAAAACCACTTTCGGTAATACTGGACATATAAAAGCTATCTCTTTGAGCAATAAACGATGCTTCATAATCAGTTAAGCCATTGTACCTACCAGATCTTTCCTGTCTGGCATAAGCCTCTCTGCTTCCGGCTTTTTCCTGCCTGGCTTTTGATGCCGTACCAAAAGCGATTTCCCCAAAATAGCTCATTGTCAATTCAGTTTAATAAAATTATTCGTTTCTTGTGCCAAAACAGCATCCCACAATGTATCTCCACACTCATCGGGTATAACAACCGGTTCTTCGGATAAAGCTGGTGCAAGCGGAAAATCAACTGGTATATGTGTAAGATTATGCAGGTAATTCATCACCGTTTTATCAGATATAAGTAAGAGGAGGTCTACAAGGTTCTCATTGGTATATCCTTGTTTGTAAAATTCTGTCAGCAGTTCATCTTTGATATTACCTTTGTTCTTGGTAATATCTGCTGCCAATTGCACCAAAGCATTCAATTTTAGGTTCTCACTTTTACCTCTTCTTAAATCCAGAATCTGTTCATCGGTAAATCCGTTCATTTTACCTATCACTGTATGCGCGCTTAGGCAATACACACAGCTATTTATCTGACTAACCACCAGGTTTACCGCTTCTTTTTCTCTGTTATTTAATGATGTCTTTGCGTTCTGATAAGTCAGGAATCTGGATAAGCCATTGTTCGAATATGCCATTGTCGCATATATATTCGGAACAAACCCTAATGATTTTTTAAGGTTATCAAAAATATCCTGATTAACCGGTGCTACTTGTTCTCTGGTTGGTACTTTGAAAGTGTTCATCTCTTTTTTTATTTAATTGTTAGTGCTTTTTTGATGACACAAAGGTACAGCAGCCCTCATCGCCTTAAAATGGATGATTCTCGCAATCAGATGGACAATTTTCTCAGGTAGATTAAAATGATTTCGAAAAGAAAGAAAACATAATCAATTTGTCCCTGAAATAGACATCTATATTCTCATATATGATTAAATTTCGTCCGGTTGAAGATAAAATCGTGCTTAATGCACTTTCCTGAAATTTAGCATTAAATTCACTTTTGCGTTTATACTTTATGATTTTTATACTGTATTTTCACTGCCAAGATTCAAAAGCCCACTTATGCAAGCAAAGCACCTTAAATGGCTGATTCTCGCCATTGCTCTTCTGAAGATAGTTTTTCATTTATGGTTTTATAATATGCTTGAACCTCACCGGGACGAGCTACTGTATTTCTCGCTTGGTACTCATCCGGCAAGCGGTTATGCTTCAGTTCCACCCATGATTGGCTGGCTGGCATTTCTGCTCATGCAAACCATCGGTTTTTCGGCTTTAGCTATCAAAATCCTACCTGCGCTATTGGGTGGAATCATGGTCTGGCTGACTGCTAAAATAACCCGGGAATTAGGTGGCTCATGGTTTGCCCAAATTTTAACTGCTTTGGGTATTTTGATAGCTCCGATTTTTATAAGGCCATTCTATCTTTATCAACCTGTTGGCTTTGATATCTTCTTCTGGACACTCCTGTTTTATTTCACTGTCCGGTATCTGAATACACATAAGAGCAATTATCTGCTCTATTTGGGTATAGCCGCAGGTTTCGCCATACTCAATAAGCACTTAGTAGCGCTCCAATTAGGTGCTTTGGTGGTTGCGTTTCTATTGAGTTCTGAACGAAAAGTGCTGACACAAAAATCTTTCTGGTATGCAATAGTGCTTTGTATCGTAATAGCTTCACCCAATATTATCTGGCAGGTGACTCACGGGCTTTCTAGCTTCAGGCATTTCAATGCGCTTAATAAATATCAGCTGGTTAATTTGAGCAGGATTAATTTTCTGAAAGAACAATTAATGATGCCTGGTATCTTTTGTTTAATAACCTGTGCCGGATTATTGGCCTTATTATTCTTTCAAAAATTGAATAAGTACCGTTTGCTTGGTATCAGTATTCTTCTTGTGATAGGTATTCTATTTGCAGTAAAAGGCAAAGGCTATTATACTGCAGGAGTATTCCCTTTAGCCCTTGCAGCAGGAGCAGTCTGGTGGGAGGGTTTCCTGAAGCAATGGTATTTCCGGGTTGTTCTTGCGGTAGTTTTGGCATGTTTATCTCTTTTCCTGCTTCCGATTGGTATTCCGACTGACACACCTGAAAATTTGGCCATTCATTTTAAAAACTTTACAGCCAAATATGGAATGGATGGAATGCTGAGGCACGAAGACGGTAAAATTCACTCCCTGCCACAAGATTATGCCGATATGATTGGCTGGGAAGACCTAGCCAAGATTACGAGTAATGCCTACCAACAAGTAGCTGATAAACGCAATGTTTTGATTTACTGCGAAAACTACGGACAAGCCTCTGCCGTTAATATTCTGGGTAAAAAATACGGTCTGCCCGAGCCTGTCAGTTTTTCAGATAATTATTATTATTGGTTCCCACGAAAAATACCTGCTACTACTGATACTTTTATTTATATAAATGATGAATTGGGCGAAGATGTAAGCGGGTTATTTACCGATATACAATTAGTTGGTAAAATCAGCAATCCATTGGCAAGAGAATACGGTACACAGGTATATCTTTGCCGTAATCCGAGAACGAGTTTCAGCCAATTCTGGAGTGAGAGAGTGAAAGAATTGGAGAGTCCATTTTAATAATTGAAGTTTCAAGAAACTTTTCACTCCCTAAAGTCGTTTTTATAACAGATTCAAAAATAATTATAATCAACCGTTCAAAGGTCATGGTAACTGTAACAGAAATAGCAAAAAATAAAATCCTTGAATTAAGAGAGAAAGATGGCCTTACAGGCAATCCTGGAGTGCGTGTAGCTGTTGAGGGTGGTGGTTGTTCGGGCCTGATGTATGATTTGAAATTTGATTTTGAAGCGCGTGCAAACGACCATATTTTTGAAGATAACGGAATCAAGGTATTTGTAGATAAAAAAAGCCTTTTATATCTGATTGGTACTGAATTAGATTTCTCAGATGGTTTGAACGGAAAAGGATTTCAATTTAAAAATCCTAATGCAACCCGTACCTGTGGTTGTGGAGAGAGCTTCGCAGTCTGATCTCACATCTTGAATAAATTTAGTGCCACGCTCATTTAACATAAGCGTGGCACTTTTATTTTCTGGGTGTCACGGCCGGGCGGAGTACGTTATACTCGTCCGCAAAAGGTAGACCGTCGCACGGCGTGGAGCGCTTAAGCGCTTAGTGAAATATCAATTTTCTCACATGGCCTTTTAACAATCCTGGATTTCAAGAATTACCCAAAGTAAGCGTGCCACGCCCTTTCTCAGACGAGTATAGGTGTGGCACGCTGAACTATCAATTAGCCCGATAATACAATGTTGAGCAGTTTTCTTTTCTCAATATATGTTTGGCCATTACCTGTATCGATTCAGGCGTTACGGCTGCAATCTTCTCTGCATCCTGATTACACCAGTCGGCATTACCAGCATTGGCGGCAAAAGCCAGATTCATTGCTCTGTTCAGCAATTCAACCTCCGCAAAAGCCAAAGTAGATTCGCTCTGGTTTTTCACCTTTTGTAACTCTGCTTCTTCTATTTTGTTATTGACGAGATCATTCAATAATTCCTCAATTGCCGCATCAGCCGTTTCCAATGCTACTCCTTCATTCAGATTCCCTTGTATCATCAATAAACCGGGGTCCAGCGAAGCAGTGATATAACCTGAGACATTATTAAATAACTGTTTTTCTTTAACTAATGTAGTGTAAAGCCTTGACGATTTTCCTCTGCCTAATAAATCGCTCAGTAAATCGGCATTATAAAAATCAGGGTCAAATCGGCCAGGCATATGATAGGCTTTATAAATGCCATTCAATGGTACTTTTGCTGAAGTTTCTAAAAATTTTGCAGCAGTTTGTAAGCTTTCCTGAGGCAGATTTCTCACATATTTTTCTCCGGCCGGAATCGGCTCAAACCATTTCTCGCACAGATACTTTACCTGGGCTACAGTTACATCACCCGCCACAACAAGAATTGCATTATTGGGCAGATAATACTTGAAGAAAAAGCCTTTTACATCATCCATCGTAGCCTCTTCAATATGGCTGATCTCCTTCCCGATTGTAGCCCAGCGATAAGGATGTTTTTCATAGATTAAAGGGCGAAGTTTCAACCATACATCTCCATAGGGCTGATTCAGATAGCGTTGCTTGAATTCTTCAATCACTACTTTCCGTTGTACCTCCAGTACTTTCTCATCAAAAGACAGGCTCATCATGCGGTCTGATTCTAACCAGAATGCCGTTTCTATATTTTTGGATGGAAGCGTGATATAATAATTCGTAATATCAGGCGAGGTAAAAGCATTATTTTCTCCACCTACTTTTTGCAGTGGTTCGTCGTAGGACGGAATATTTTTTGAGCCACCAAACATCAGGTGCTCAAAAAGATGCGCAAAACCTGTTTTCTTTTCGTCTTCGTCTCTCGAGCCTACGTTGTATAATATATTCACGGCCGCCATAGGGGTAGTATGGTCTTCATGCACGTAAACTTCCAGGCCGTTTTTTAAAGTAAAATGCTCGTAATTAATCATTGGGTTGTGATTTTGTTCGTAGTCTAAGCCTAACGTAATATTAAGCATATCAGGTATAACACCGATCACAAATGTAAGGTTTCTGGCATTACTTCAAAAAATGAAAGAGAGATTTTTATCTTGATAGATTAGAGAAAAAAGCAGCTATTCTGGCTCTGAACAAATACATGCAGGCAATTATTATTGAAAATAACCCTAACCAAACATAAATAATGTAGCTTGAGGCAATCGGAATAATAGAAGATTTAC
This sequence comes from Cyanobium sp. NIES-981, assembly GCA_943368815.1. Lineage (GTDB taxonomy): Bacteria > Bacteroidota > Bacteroidia > Cytophagales > Spirosomataceae > Emticicia. Next base: position 83 of record CALRLS020000098.1, on the reverse strand, counting down.
CAATCAATACAAAATTTGACCAGTAGAAAGGATGGTCTGACTCGGTCTTAATCAAATCTATTTTTGATAGACGGATGGCTTCA
>CALRLS020000097.1:0-13149 GCA_943368815.1 Cyanobium sp. NIES-981 | reverse complement strand
CTGGTTCTACCATAAACGCAAAATTGCTGTACGGAAAATTTATAATATTTAAAAAAAATGGGTCAGTATCTGAGCAATTTCATGTTGAATCTTTGATGAAGCTTTCATCAAAATAACCTATAGATAATAATCTGCTGTAGTAATGCTTGCTGTGTTTTATAGATTAAAATAAGTGATTGAGATAATCATAAGAACAACAGCCGGATAATTCGGATACTTATAAAACAGTTTGCCCGAGCAATGTTTTGCCCGGCATATAAGTTTGAATTAATTTAAGGTAATTACTTAAGCCTTTGCTAAGATACTATTTTTTTGCTTGAGTTTCACAAATTTTTACTGCGGTTTTTTTTAAATAGATACATTCGGTGGTTTATAAATTGTTTTGTTGTTAATTGTTTTTCTTGTCTGCAATGGTTTTTATTCTCTTAGCTCACTATTCTTTTGATGCTTGCTTAACAAACATTACTTTTGTTGGCAAATGACCTTATTAAGAAAGTGGAGACGAAGTTAGAAAAAAAAATACAAAGCGTAGCGAAAAAAGTTTTGCAAGATGAAGCGGAAGCAATTCTTTCTTTGAAAAGTTATATTAATGAAGAGTTTGAATTTTGTGTGGAAGCGATTTTAGCCTGTAAAGGCCGACTTGTAGTAACAGGCATAGGAAAAAGTGCAATTATCGGGCAAAAAATTGTGGCTACAATGAACTCTACAGGTACGCCTGCGCTCTTTATGCACGCAGCAGATGCGATACATGGAGACCTCGGAATGATACAGAAAGAAGACATAGTTTTATGTATATCAAAGAGCGGTGACACGCCCGAAATCAAGGTTTTGGTGCCCCTGCTGAAAATGCATGGGAATCAGATGATTGCATTAATAAGCAATGAAAAGTCATACCTCGCCACGCATGCAGATTTTGTGTTGAATGCTCATGTAGAAAGAGAGGCCTGCCCTTTGAATTTAGCTCCTACTACCTCTACCACTGCCGCACTGGCACTGGGTGACGCCCTTGCAATATGTTTATTAGAAATGAGAGGCTTTACCAGTAATGACTTTGCCAGATACCATCCGGGGGGAAGTCTCGGTAAGAAAATGTACCTGAAAGTAAGAGATGTATACCCAAATAATGCATTACCCAAAGTAGCACCGGATGCCGATATTCATACGGTTATTTTAGAGATGACCTCAAAACTATTGGGCGCTACTGCAGTAACTAATGAGCAAAACGAACTTTTGGGTATTGTAACAGATGGCGATTTGAGAAGAATGTTGAACAAGCAACAGAATTTCTCGGTTCTTAGCGCAAAGGATATAATGACAGCCACGCCCAAAACAATTGGTCCTGATGAGTATGCAGTAACGGCATTATCTTTGATGCAGGAAAAGAATATCACCCAGTTGGTGGTGGTGGAAGACGGAGTCCTGATGGGCTTTGTGCATCTGCATGACTTATTAAAAGAAGGATTATTGTAAGAAAACGCTATTGTTCTTCAGCCTTTAAAGAAAAAGAGATAAACAAACTTGTATGCAGCATTCGGCAATTTATTATGATGGGCAGACAAGCCAGCCCCATGAAGCACATGTTGAAGTGTTTGGAAACTCACTGGGGATTTACTACGAAGAGAAAAAAGTAGTCTGGGCTATTTCTGATATTGGCTTCAGCGAATTTTCAGGCAAAGACAAGACCATGCTGCAATATGGGCCATTTCCTCATCAGTATTTAGAATACTATAATGATGCCTCTCTGGCTCCGGTTTTGAGTACTTACCTCACCAGACCTAAAAATAGGTTTGGTGTTTTATCTAAAGAATACAATGCTGTTTTAAAAGGAGCATTGATAGGCCTTGCTATTTTTGCAGCTATTGCTGCCGGTATTTATTTTATACTCATACCTTCTATTGCTTCATACGTTGCAGGGAAAATTCCGGTAAAAACTGAAGTTGCTCTTGGAGAGAAATTCTATGAGAGTTTCGTGAAGAATGCAGAGGTAGATACACAAAGAACAAAACTGCTGAATGAATTTGCCCGAAAGATAGATTTTAAAACAAAATACCCCTTAAAATTCACTGTAGTGAAAGAGGCACAGGTGAATGCTTTTGCCTTACCGGGTGGGAATATAGTGGTATACAGCGGTATTTTAGGCAAAATTAAATCTTCAGAAGAGCTGGCCGCCTTAATGGCGCATGAAGTAAGCCATGTTAAGCAAAGACATTCTTTAAAAGGTTTAACCGGCAAGCTGACTGGTTCGTTGCTTATTTCATTGATATTTGGTGATTCAGGTTCTCTTGAAAGTATTCTTGTTAGTCAGGCAGATGATATTTACCAGTTAAGTTTTTCGAGAGGTATGGAAAAAGAAGCAGATTTAAATGGCTTACAAATCATGTATGATAATAATCTTGAACCGGAAGGTATGGTGCATTTGATGGAACGATTGCACGAGGAAGAACAAAAACAAGGCAATGTCAAAATGCTTGGATACCTGAATTCACACCCCATGACCGAAGAAAGAATTACCTATATCAAAGAAAATAATCATGGAAAAAAGGGAACGCATAATAAAGATTTAGATTTCATCTGGGGACAAATGCAGGATATGGAAACCGGAAAATATTAGAATAGCAATATTTTTTGAACAGATTTAAGGCCTTATTGTAGTGCGTTCGCCATTCAATAAATATTTCGAATTTTTAACCCCGGCTTACAATATTTTGAGTATATTTGTGTTTATAAGAAGAATTGCTGCCTTGTTCCATTCGTACCAATAAGTCCTCACCTTTCTATTTATAGAAAAGGTTTCTTTTAAAGTTTTTTAGAAGTGGACTGAACTACTAATTTCTGGTTATAAACTCGACCTCTAATTTATAAACTCACCAAAGTATAAAAATACGATGATAATGTATTTTATGTTCTTATCGTAAATGATAGCCATTTGATTTTTATTTTGGTGCTTGCTGCTACTTTATAAACATGTTATTTGTAATTTGAATCGTTAATTTAATTTCTATTTATACTAAATGAGCGTTCCTTTATATGTGTTTCAAGGGCTTTATAAAATCTGTCAGAAAACAACTTTTACTCTATTAGTTGGTTTTTGCAGTACTTGTGTAATAGCTAATGCCCAACAGCAGATAACTTTCGGTAAGGGTAATACCTCGAATGTTACCGTATCATCTTCTTCGAATGCCTCCGATCAGACAGGTATTAAAACCCTTATGAGTTCTGGTTATATCCCTAATAAGAACGCTGCGGCACGATTGCTTTCTCAGGCAACTCTGGGTACTACTTATAATGATATTGAAAATGTCGCTAACCTTGGTATAGAAAAATGGGTTGATCAGCAATTGGCTATGCCAAATTCTTTCAGTATTACATCTTATATGCAAAATATTCATCAGGGTCTTGTTGATTCTTTAAGACGAACTGACCCATCAAAGAATTTAGTCAACACTTTTTTGGCGGACAGGTATTTTGATATTTCTTGGTTTCAGGGAAGCATGAATACTCCTGACCTATTAAGGTGGAGAGTAGCTCTGGGTTTAAGTGAGATTTTTGTTACTTCACGTATTTCGGCTAATGAGGGTTATCCTTATGCTTCTTCAAGCTATTATGATATGCTGCTGGAGAATTGTTTTACTAATTATCGCAATATTATTGAAAAGGTTACCTATCATCCATCAATGGCAGTTTATCTGACATTTATGAATAACCACGCAACTGATTCCTACAATGGCAAGCTGACTTTCCCTGATGAAAACTATGCAAGAGAACTGATGCAGTTGTTTTCAATAGGTTTGTTTCAGTTGAATTTAGATGGTACAGAAAAAAAAGATACTAACGGTAAATCTATTCCTACTTATAATAATAATGATATTGGTGGTCTGGCAAAAGTTTTTACAGGTTTGTCATGGGGTGACAGCAGGTATCTGGGCGATAAACTCAAAGATAATTGGAGCTATACTAAAAATCTCAAATTCTTTCCCTTAGACTCAAGTGACGCTTATTTAAGACCTAATGCTTCAAACAAAAGAATTACAAACGGGCACGAGGTCGGAGCCAAAACTTTTTTAGGAAGCACCATTCCTGCCCGTTCTGTTGAACAGGGTGAGCTGGATATTAAAGACGCTCTCGATATTATATTCAATCATCCGAATGTAGGCCCTTTTATTTCAAGAAGGTTGATTCAGCGTTTGGTTACTTCAAATCCAAGTCCGGCATATATTCAGCGTGTTGCTACTGTTTTTAACAATAATGGTAGTAATGTAAGAGGAGATATGAAGGCTGTAATAAGGGCAATATTGTTGGATCAGGAAGCCAGAGATTGCTGCAACAATGGCAATACAGAGTTTGCGGGAGCCTTAAAAGAACCATTTATAAGATACACAAATCTGGTTAAAGGTCTGAATCTTACAGCCACGGGTGGTGTATTCCGAAACACAATGCAGAGAGTCTATGACAAGATGGGGCAATTGCCAATGTATTCGCCTAGTGTATTCAATTTCTTCTCACCTGATTATTTGCCTGATGGGGCATTGAAAGGTACCGGTAAATTCGGGCCTGAATTTCAGACATTAAACTCACAGTCATTGTCAGGCTACATGAACGCCCTTAATTCCTGGCTTATTAATGACGACCCTGTAGACTATCTTACTTACTTCCCCGGAGAGACTTTTAAACCGAATCAGGATGCCAAGTTTGACCTTTCGGCTGATTATCAACTAACTCGAAATGACAGATTAACACAATTGTTAGATAAATATAATCTGATTCTTGCACATGGCAGAATTTCTCAGCAAGGCCTTAATACTATCAAAAAGGCTCTATCTGGTATGCCGCTTACGGTTACAAATGGAGTTGTTAATGATAGCGAGGCTAATAGAATAGTACGAATAGCCATTTATTTAATTATGTCGTCGCCCGATTATATTATTAATAAGTAACAAAGAAATGAATAGACGTGATTTCTTAAAACATTCAGGCTGTGCAGCTATGGGAGCTACTACTTTACTTAGTACGCTGACGAGTCTTGGTGCAGTTAATGGAGCTATGGGGCATAAAAAGTTTCAGGTAAACGGTGCAGCTGATGAAGATTATAAAGCACTTGTATGTGTATTGCTGGCTGGTGGTATTGACTCCTATAATGTATTAATACCTACCGGAACAAATGGAGGTGGAGATAATGGTTATAATGATTATGCAGCAACAAGGGCAGACCTTTCTATACCTAGTGCATCGCTTCTGGGATTGAACAACCCTCAGTGTACAGGATTCAGGAGCTTTCCATGCAATTATGGGGCTTACGGGCTTCATCCTTCTTTACCGGGTATGAGGGATTTATTTAATAGCGGCAAATTGGCTTTCATGGCAAATGTCGGTACTTTAATTGAGCCGATTCTGAATGAATTTGAATACAGGACTAAAGCAAAAAAGATTCCTGAAGGTGTCTACTCTCACTCTGACCAGATTATGCAATGGCAGACTTCTGTTCCGCAAAGCAGAACTGCATTAGGTGTAGGAGGAAGAATGGCCGATCTGCTGAATCCCGGTAATCTGAATCAGCAAGTTTCAATGAATATATCTTTAAGTGGAAAGAATGTTTTTCAGACCGGGGAAAGTATTGCGGAATACTCTATCAGTAATAACGTAAGTCCCAGTAATATCGGTTTTGATATGTTACCCAGCGGGTGGTTTAGTTCGGGCTTAATGACTGAACTCAGGAATTCAGCAATTGATAGTCTGGTTGGGCAAACTTATGCTAATTTACTTCAACAAACCTATGCAGGTACTGCCAAAGGAGCTATTGCAACTTTTGATATCTTTAAAGAAGCACTTAAAAAAGTACCAAACATTACGACGGTTTTCCCAACTACGAGTTTAGGAAATGACCTGGCAGCTATTGCTAAAGTAATGAGTGTAAGGAGTAATCTGGGTGCTAAAAGACAGATATTTTTTGTAACCTATGGCGGATGGGACATGCATGACAACCTTGCCGGAGGTATGAATCAGAAATTACCGGTGGTGGATAGTGCACTAAAGGCTTTTTATGAATCAACAGTAGAGCTGGGCATTGCAGATAAGGTTACTACTTTCACAATTTCTGATTTTGCACGAACTATTACTTCCAATGGTTTGGGTTCAGACCATGCCTGGGGAGGTAATTCAATGGTAATAGGAGGAAGTGTGAATGGAGGTAAAATTTATGGTGCTTATCCTAAAATGGATCTGAATTCTAATACCCAAAACGTGTCTGTCAGAGGGAATTTCATTCCGGCTGTCTCTACTGATGAATTATACGCAGAAATGGCACTGTGGTATGGCGTGAGCCCTTCTGATTTATGTTATGTATTGCCGAATATAGGTAATTTTTACAATTATACACCGGGAAATTATCCGGTGGGTTTCATGAATTTTAATGGAACCACTATTTCTAATATCGACAGACCTCAATCATGCTTAACATATTGAGTATTTATATCAGATGAAAAGAATTCTTAAAATACTATTTTTTATTTGGTTTGCCTCTGTAGCCTCTTTAAGAGCGCAAAACTGCATTGGTACTGCCGGGCAGGTAAAGTGGCAATACTGGGGAGGTTTTATTCGCTATGCGCCAGATATGTCCGACTTATCAGTATTGGAAAATTTCCCGAACAAACCCGATGGCTCTGAAATTCTGGGGTCTTTAAGATCACCTGTCAACTATACTGAATATTTTGCGGGTTTTATACGTGGTTTTATTAAAGTATCTCAGACTGACAACTATATATTTAACCTTACAGGTGACGAGGCAGCAATTTTTTATTTGAGCACTGATCAGTCACCTGCCAATAAAGTAAAGAGAGCTGAAGTATTAACATCAACCGGCTTGAATGAATATAATAAAGACCCCGCTCAAACTTCAGTAAGTATACAACTGGTTGGTGGCCAGTACTATTACTTTGAAATGTATAATTTTGAATTGGTACGTGAGGACCACATGACTTTGTCATGGAAAAAAGCCTCTACTCCCGCAGCACCCTGGGTAATTGTCGATTATAATTATATTTATGAATATTCTTGCGGACAAACATGCCCAGAAAGGGGAACACCTTGTAATGATGGTGTTTCAACAACTACCAACGACCAGCAAGACGGTTTTTGTAATTGCGTGGGCGTTCCTGCCACAGCTAATAACTGTATAGGTGAAAAGGGACTTACTGAAGCGTATTACTATGATAATCTTATTGGTACTTATGTGGGAAATGATTTGAATAATGCGCCAAAATTTCCATTATCTCCAGATAGAAAACAAAAACTTCTGGGAGCTTATGGTCCTTTACCGGCTACGCCACTTTATGCTAATGAAAACTATGGAACTCTCGTACAAGGATATTTAACAGTTCCAATCTCCGGGACTTATGAGTTTAATATAACTGGTGATGCAAATGCGCTATTTTACTTAAGCAGCGATGATGATATTGCAAATAAACAGGCGCATACAGCAAGTGTGTATAGTGTAGATGAAACAGATCATACTAATGCTGCATCGCAAACAATAGCACCTTTTGTTCTGGAGAAAAATAAATACTATTATTTCGAGTTCAGGCATAAAGAAAGTACCTGGAGAGACCACTTTAATTTATATTGGAAAACACCTTTTCATGAAGATAAGACTTGGAAAAGAGTGCCGGCGTTTTATTTATATGATTATAAGTGTGACGTGCAGTGTATTCCCGCAGGGACTGCTTGTAATGATGGGAATCCTTTTACTAATGATGATAAAATAGTTAATTGTGAGTGTGTTGGTACACCTTGTTCCGGGCCTGATTGTGATGATGAATCAGCAAGATATAAGGTTTATGATTCTTGTAGTCCTACGGATAACCTGACTACTTTATCAGAGGTTGCCTGGGTTTCTTGTGGTACACTTAAGCCAAATCCTAATCCAGCAAGGTCTGCCAACCAAAACTGGATTAAGTATGATTTTAATAATACTTATAAATTTCAGGATAGCAGGGTATGGAATTATAACATAACAGGCGAAACCAATAAAGGATTTAAAAGTGTGTATGTTGACTATTCAATAGATGGTACAACATGGCAGCCATTAGGAGGGACTTACTCCTGGCCGCAGGCACCCGGTAATGCAGAATATGCTGGTTTTATCGGACCAAATTTTAATGATGTCAGGGCTAAACATATTCTTATTTCTGCCATTAATAACTGGGGAGACGCTACTTGTTCCGGGTTTAGTAAAATAACTTTCAATGCTTCACTCTGCGATTCTGAAGGCACAACTTGTGATGATGGTGATCCACTTACGCAGTATGATAAGTTTGATAATAATTGTAACTGTAGAGGTGTTAATATTAATTGTGCCAGCGATACTATTAAATTAGATCGTTCGCCTTTAAGTGATGGTGATTATAAAGCAATTAAAGCTATTGCCGCGCAGAGCCTTGTGCCAACCACAAAAGATATTTCATTTAAGGCAGGTAATAGCATTGTTTTACTTCCTGGCTTTGAAGTAAGTGCCAGTGCTATATTCAAAGCCGATATCGGTGATTGTGTTCAGCAGGCATTTGCCAATAACCAAAAAGCGAGTAATGCAACTGACGATAAATCTATAACAGAGTTCTCGACAGACAGTACAGAAACCAATAAGTTGAAAAAGATTATTTTCAGAATTAATAAGCCGGGATACGTAAAACTAAAGCTGAAAGATAAAAGCGAAAAAGTAATAGTAACGATTATAGATAATTACTATGAAAATCTTGGAACGCAGATAAAATTATTACCTACAAACAAACTTCCCAACGGACTTTATTGGATAGAATTAGATTATGCAGGCAAAGTTTTAAGAGAGCAACTAGAAATTAAGGAATGATAACTAATGAATATCAGGAGAAGTATAGGATTTGTTTGAAATGAGGAATATTAATCAGACAATTTCTGAATTTAAAATGCGTATACGCAAAGTATCAATTTAATTAAATGATCTTACATTAGCTAAGAAGAATATTATTTATGAAAGGACTTTTACTTTTTTCATGTCTTTTTCTATTCCTGATAAATTCTAGTAAAGCCCAAAATTGCATTGGTCCTGCCGGACAAGTCAAGTGGAGTTATTGGAAAAATTTCACCTCCTACCCAGATGCCAGTGATTTATCAGCGCTTGAAAATTTCCCGAATAAACCAGATGGTTCTGCAATTCTAGGCTCGTTAAGGGCGCCTACAAATTATACCGACTATTATGCGGGTATGATACGGGGTTTCATTAAGGTTCCTCAAACAGATACTTACATCTTTAATCTCACGAGCGATGATAAAGGTTTGTTCTATTTAAGTACGAATCAACTACCGGCAAATAAAATAAAACGTGCCGAAGTTACAACTTACACCGGCTTAGACGAACATGATAAAGAACCCGGTCAAACCTCAATCAGCATTCAATTGACAGGCGGTCAGTATTATTACTTTGAAATGTATAACTTTGAAGGTGGAGGGGGCGACCATATGACCTTATCCTGGAAAAAAGCTTCAACTCCGGCTGCTCCGTGGGCTATTATTGATTTTACTTATCTTTATGAATATGCTTGTGGACAGGTATGTCCTGAAAGAGGCACTCCTTGTAATGATGGTAATGCAGCAACTACCAATGACCAGCAAGATGGTTTTTGTAACTGCGTAGGCCTGGCTCCAACCTCTAATGTTTGCGTTGGAGAAAGAGGACTTATTGAGGCCTATTATTATGACAATATTGTTGGAACTTATGTTGAAAATGATTTAATAAACGCGCCAAAATTCCCTTTGTCACCCGATAGGAAAGAAAAATTAAAGGGGGCTTATGGCCCACTGCCTACAACTCCCTTATACGCTACAGAGAATTATGGAACCCTTATTCAAGGTTTTTTAACAGTTCCCTTCACAGGAAACTACGAGTTTAATCTAACCGGTGACGGACAGACTTTCTTTTTCCTAAGTAGTAATGATTCTGTTGAGAATAAACAGGCTCATCAATCACTCGTAATGTATGGTGTAGATGAAACCGATTATACAAGTTCTGTTTTTCAGACCATCGGACCTACTTATTTAGAAAAGGGAAAGTATTATTACTTTGAATTCAGACATAAGGAGAATACCTGGAGAGACCACTTTAATCTTTACTGGAAGACACCATTCCATGAAAGCAGGGTCTGGAAAAGAATCCCGGCCTTTTATCTTTTCGATTATAAGTGTGAGGTATCATGCATTGCACAAGGAACCCCATGTAATGATGATAATCCGTTTACAAATGACGATAAAATAAACGGTAGTTGTGATTGCGTAGGTATACCCTGTTCAGGCCCTGATTGTGATGATGAATCAGTAAGGTATAAGGTTTATGACTCCTGTAGTCCGACAGATAATCTGACCACTTTGTCGGAAGTTGCCTGGCTTTCCTGTGGAACACTCAAACCAAATCCTAATTCGGCGAGGACAGCTAATAAAAACTGGATTATGTATAATTTTAACAAGACATATAAATTTCAGGATAGCAGGGTATGGAATTATAACATAACCGGCGAAACTAATAAAGGATTTAAAAGTGTGTATGTTGATTATTCATTGGATGGTACCACATGGCAACCTTTAGGAGGGACTTACTCGTGGCCGGAAGCACCAGGTAGTGCGGATTATTCTGGCTTTTTGGGACCAAATTTTAATAATGTTAAAGCACGCTATGTTCTTATTTCTGCCATTAACAACTGGGGAGATGCAACCTGTTCAGGTTTTGGTAAAATAACTTTCAGTGCTTCTCTTTGTGAAGCTCAGGGTACAGAATGTGATGACGGTGATCCTCTTACAAGCAACGACAAGTTCGATAATAACTGTAATTGCAGAGGTATTAATATTAATTGTGCCAACGATTCCATAACATTAGACCGCTCACCATTAAGGGATGGAGATTATAAGGCTATTAAGGGTATTTCTTCGCAGAGCCTGGTGCCAACCACGAAAGACATTTCATTCACGGCAGGGAATAGTATTGTGTTGCTGCCCGGCTTTGAAGTAAATGCCAGTGCTGTATTTAAGGCTGACATCGTTGATTGTGTGCAGCAGGCCTTTGCCAATAACCAAAAAGCAAGAAATGCAACAGATGATGAATCTATAACAGAGTTTTCGACTGATAGTACAGAAACCAATAAGCTGAAAAAGATAATTTTCAGAATTAATAAGCCCGGCTACGTAAAACTAAAACTGAAAGATAAAAGCGAAAAAGTAATAGTAACGATTATAGACAACTATTATGAAAATCTTGGAACGCAGGTAAAATTATTGCCTACCAACAAACTTCCCAAGGGACTTTATTGGATAGAACTGGATTATGCAGGGAAAGTTTTAAGAGAGCAACTGGATTTAACAAAATAGCTTTTTTAAGAAAACTTATATACTTCTCAATTAAAATGTGATTAAAGGCAACTTTAATCACATTTTAATTTACAGGCATACTGTTAAGCTCGTAAATATCCATACCTTCGTAGCTTGTTTTGCGAAAAAGTGTCTTCAATTGTAGAAATTACAACTCAGGATATTGACAAACTAATCACTACCAAGGCTAGAATAGAATTTTATGGAGATTTTTATTAAAATTCTGAATGAAATCATTGATTTCTTTAGAATTGGCGGATTAATAAGTATTATAAGAACTGGTAATTTTGAGGTTTTATTGACATTGGAGGGTTTCCTGAGTTTTCTTTCCCCAATTGCCCCTCTGTTAATAATCATAGAAATAGGCTGGCTACTCCTTTCCCAGCGATTCAATAAAGAAACCTATCGGATTCCATTGATGATTATAGTCATAAACCGTGTATTGGCACGTTTGATAGGTGTCTCGGTAATTCTAATCTGTATCAGAATCTTTAGTAAGTATGCCATTTTTCATGTACCACTTAAATGGTACTGGTTTATATATGGATATCTGGTTTATGAACTGAACACGTTTATCCGCCATTATTTATCACACAAAGTAAGAATACTCTGGTGTTTGCATTCAGTACACCATGCTCCAGAAAGCCTCAATGCCTCTATTACGCTTAATACCTCTTATATAGAGAATATTTATACCGAAATTTTTACGGCCACTTTTTGTACTTTATTAGGCTTAAACCCTATTATGCTATTTACTATCATGATTCTGGATAGTATATGGGGTGCCTTTGCACATATTAGCGAGAATTCTTTAAAAAATGCCAGATTGGGGTTCTTAGAAAAGATTATCCTTACACCATCACATCATAGAGTCCATCACGGTCGTAATTATCTGTATATGGATACCAATTTCTGCTCTATTATTAATATATGGGATAAACTTTTTCATACATATCAGGAAGAAGACGAGGGTGTTCCTGTAGAATATGGAATTACACGAGAGGTTAATTCTAAAAAAATAATAGATGTATATTTTGGCGAGTTTGGTGACCTATGGCAGGATGTCAAGAGGGCCACAGGTTTGAAGAACAAACTTTTATATATCATCATGCCGCCGGGCTGGAATCCTGAAGGCAATGATTTAAGAGCGACAACACTAAGGAATAATTTTTTGAATTCGTTGAAGAACGAGGTTAACTAACTGTCTGTTCAGTTAAGCAATTGCTTTATAACATCTTTTTTCTCAACAAACCCTACATTAGACCAGTGGAGGGTTTTGTTTTTGTAGAGCTGTAATACAGGCAGGCCATCTACACCCAGTTCTTTGCACAACTGCTGATTATCATCTGCATTAATGCGTACCACCTGTACTTTATCTTTCATATCAGCGGAGATTTCTTTCAGATAAGGCTCCATTTTTTTACAAGGAGCGCACCAGTCAGCATAAAAATCTACCAGTACCAATTTATCAGAACTGGTTAACTGGTCGAATTGTTGTTTGCTCATACCAGAGGCTTTTGATGGACCATCGGTAGTTTCGGGTAGATTAGCTGCTCGCCATTTCATAATCCCTCCCTCTAGTTCATAAACTTCTTTGAATCCCAATTCGCGCATTTTTCTAGCCGCCGCTGCACTGCGTGCGCCACTAAGGCAATATACAAATACAGGCTTTGATTTATCTAAAGACTCAATCTTACTGGCAAAATTACTGTCTTTCCAATTAATATTCTTAGCCTCTGATAAGTGTCCTTTAGCAAATTCTTCCGG
>CALRLS020000096.1:0-13191 GCA_943368815.1 Cyanobium sp. NIES-981 | reverse complement strand
CTTCTGCATTTATGTCTTGTACTAGGCGCCATGCTAGGTATTAAACAGATTGTAGATAATAATCTCAGCTTCAAAGATTTAAAGAAGCCTTTGATATATTCTTTAGGTGGATTGCTCGGAATGATTATCATCGGCTATTTTATGATTGATTACCGCTCACCGAATGATGCTGATTTCGTAAAAAATATGGCACAGGCCAACGGACAGGAATTTGCCAATTCATTATTAGCATCTATCACCGCCGACCGTCAGTCAGTGGTGATGAGTGATATTCTACGTTCTTTATTCCTCATAGCGGCCGCAGCGGGCTTAGTCTGGGCTTTTTCAAGCAAGAAGATTAAAACCAATGTATTTGTTATTGTGCTGGGTGTGTTAACCATTCTTGACTTGATTTTGGTAGATAAGCGCTATTTGAATAATGCCGATTTCGAGGCGAAATCAGAAATTGTAAGACAATCTTATACGCCATCGGCAGCAGACGAGCAGATTCTGCAGGACAAAGACCCTGATTTCAGGGTAATTGATTTAGCTACAAACCAGGGATTCTGGTCAGACGCAAAGATTTCGTATTTTCATAAATCAATAGGGGGTTATCATGGAGCCAAGTTGAAGCGCATGCAGGAATTGTATGAGAATGCCATGATAAAAGACGGCAAATTGAATATGCCGATTCTGAATATGCTTAATACCAGGTATTTCATTACACAGGGACAAAACGGAGAGGGTATAGCCCAGCAAAACCCTGATGCTTTAGGAAATGCGTGGTTTGTAAACGAAATAAAGGTGGTAAAAAATGCAGATGAAGAGCTTAAATCGGTGAATAATTTTAATCCCCGTACCATTGCTTTTGTAGACCAGAGATACAATACTTATCTGAACGGAAAGTCTTTGAAACAGGATACTACCGCTACCATTAAGCTCACAGAATATAAGCCGAATGCCTTGACCTATGAGTCAAATTCGGCATCGAATCAGGTAGCAGTTTTTTCTGAAGTATATTATAGAGGTAACGAAGACTGGAAATCTTACGTTGATGGTCAGGAGACACCGCATTTCAGAGCAGATTATGTATTGCGTGCGATGGTTGTTCCGGCAGGGAAACATAAAATTGAGTTTAAGTTTCAACCTGAATCAGTAGTAATCGGCACCAAAATTGACCTGTTCTCATCAATTGTCTTTGTATTATTGATTGCAGGAGGCCTGGTGATGGAATACAGAAAAAACAATGCAGAAGAAGATAAGCCAAAGGCTTAAGGCTTGAATGAAATAAGTAATAAAGAATTGTTTGATTTAATAAACCATATATGCCCGCTGTTTCAGTTTTAATGCCTGTCTATAATGCAGACAAGTATGTTAAAGAAGCGATTAATAGTATTTTAAATCAGACATTTAAAGATTTTGAGTTAATCGTGCTGAATGATGCTTCCGGCGATTTGAGCAAGGATATAATTCTTTCTTTTCAGGATACCCGCATACGCTATATTGAGAACGAAGAGAATAAAGGGCTCGCTTTTTCAAGAAATCGTTTGTTAAGTGAGGTAAGAGGGCAATACATTGCATGGCTTGATGCTGATGATATAGCTTACCCGACACGGCTTGAAGAAGAACACCGATTTCTGGAAAAGCATACAGTCCATGCAATGGTAGCATCCTGGGCAAGGATAATAGATTCAGAGGGGAAACCAACCGGGAATTATATTAAATCCTTTATTCCGAATGAGTACTTGTCTGCTTTATTATTGTTTGTCAATTACTTTGTGCAGTCGAGTGTGATGTTGAGAAAGAGTGCCTTGCCTGATGTTCATTATCGACCGGAGTTTCCACCCACAGAGGATTATGAACTCTGGGTACGAATTGCAGCCGGGTATCCGGTAGCTATATTAGCTAAAACGCTGGTAGATTATCGGATTCATACAAGTAATATCAGTTCGGTTCAGCAACAGAAGTCAGAGAAAGCCGTGAAACTGAACCATCGGATACAACTGGAAAGTTTAGGGATATTGCCCAGTGACGAAGAAGTAAGCTTACACTACAGTATTGCCTTTAGAAAAGCAGAGAGTACGGCGTTTCTGCAACAGACGGATGGTTGGCTTCAACGCATTGACAATCAGAATAAAATCAGTAAGAGATTTGATACTAAAGCCTTGCATTATATTCTGGCACATCGCTGGATAAAAGTGTGCACAAGCAATAAGGCACTAGGCTTAAAGGCTTTAAAAATATATTTTAAAAGTAAATTCACAGAAGTGAACTTGCGAAATTTGTTTTTGATGATTAAATACTTATTAAAGTAAAAGCTTGGTTTCTTAACATGCCGGAGTTTAATTTATAGAAATTGGATTTATCCCAATTGGAATTTTTATGTATAAAACTGTCTTTAAACTATTACCTTTTCTTGATGCAATCAGATTGAATATCCTCTTATTTGTGAGGAGATATATTTTTAAGTTTGGTAAGATAATTTTCTCACAAACAGGAGAAGAAATAGTTATTCAATGGATATTGAAAGACATTAAGCAAGGCTTTTATCTGGATGTAGGTTGCCATCATCCGTACAAAATATCGAATACCTTTCAATTATATCTGAAAGGCTGGCGTGGTATAGCTATCGATGCGAATCCAACATTAATTGAAAAATGGAAAAGAAAGCGGAAGAATGATATTGCTTTGGTAGCGGCAGTTTCTGATGAAGAAAAAGAAGTTACTTTCTATGAATTCAAAGAGAGCGAAGTGAATACAATGGACGAAAGTATGTCACATGAATGGAAGCAAAAGTTTAATTACAAAAGCGAAAGGAAGCTAATAACTCAAACTTTAACTACAATTTTGGATACGCATCTGCCAAAGAATCAGAAGATTGACTTATTAACGGTGGATGTAGAAGGTAACGATTTTAATGTAATTAAATCCATTGATTTAACGAAGTATCGCCCCAAACTTATAGTAGTTGAAATTCATGGATTTGATTTGTCAAATATTGAGAAAAATGAAATTTATCAATATTTAACTGACCAAAAATATACTTTAGTAAGCTTTGCTACTATGAATGGATATTTTCTTGATGTGAAATAATAATTAAACTTTAAACTACTTGCTGATATGACAAACAACAATTATTTACTTATTCTGATTGCTGCATGGCTTTTTACACAAAATGTAATCGCACAGACAAAAAAAGAGGAGCCTACTGCTCCCGCTTTGACAGACTCGCTTGTATTGAGAAATGTATATGTATCTAACGATATTTCTGCTGGATCATATACGATAGCTCCTTTAAGTTCAGGCAAACCGCACTTTGTAGGGGGCAAACTTAGCTTAGGCACCTCATCTATTTCAAAAAAGATTTTTGTTTTAGATGATACCCGTAACATTGATGATGTAAGTAATGGGAATGTTTTTTCAATTTTCCAGAATGTAAACCCTGAAGGATATGTTACACAAGAATATGTTTCAGGAACAAGTGGTGGAAAACTGGAAATTGGTTTTGCAAGTTCCAGCTATGGTACAGGGAACTTAAATTTGGTTTATGCTAATAGGGGAACAATTATTTCAAGAAATACTTCAGGTTTGATTCTTCGTTCAACTCCCGGAGCAGGTTCTTATGACGGAATCACTTTTCAGGCCGGGCCAGCAGGATATGATAATATTACCCCAGAAAGAATGAGAATTACAGGCGAAGGTAATGTGGGTATCGGAACTACCAATCCTCTCGCAAAATTACAATTAAGCAACGGAAACGTGCAACTAGATAATGGCGATATATTTGTTAGAGATTTTAACAACGGTATTATATTAAAATCTCCAAGTAGTCTTTGTTGGAAAATTACCATTGATGATTCGGGTAATTTTGTTAAAACAAATGTTTCGTGCCCTAATTGATTTAAGAATTTTGACAACCCCATTAAAAAAGCCAGACTCCTCTACAGTGTCTGGCTTTTTTAGTATATCTCCATTTTCAAATGCCAATAATTAAATACCCTTTACAAAAATATCTGATGTTGGGATAGGGCTGCCGCCTTTCTTTTCGAGTGTTACTGCAAAGGCATTTGGCATAGGTACTTTTTTCAATTCCTGCGTATTATTGATTAAATCAAATACGCCTGCGTCTAAAGGTTTGTCGTCAACTATGGCCCATAACTGGTATTGCATTCCGTCAGGTGGCGCAGGTAAATTAGGCCTTACCAGATAAACCCTGTTGGTTTTCAAATCTAAGGCAAGCATAACCGTTGAGTTGGGCGATACTTTTTGCCCCATCAGCTTAAATGTTTTTACTTCCGGACTCATCAAAAAGCTTACCTCATTTGGCTTCATCATGCCTTCATTGTTTTTGAGGTCTTTCTGTAATTTTATATTTTCGCTGAGCGCCACATTCAGATTTTCTTTACTATCGTTCCAACGTGTCAATACATAAATATTAGCTAAAACACTTCCTAATAATGCAATAGAGGCAGCAATCCGGATATAGTTACTAAAAAATCCGCCGGATTCAGGGCTTACAAACTCCATTGCACATAACTCTTCTCCACTATTAAAATCTATGACTTTCGTCCCTTTTACCTCCGTGTCAGTTGTTTTTGTATCGGCAATAATTGCATTCCATATCTGGTTTTTTAAATGCACCGGTGGTTCTTCGGCATTCTTAAAGGCATAGCTCTCTAAGGCTTCTCCGATGGTTCGGAGTTCGGCCTTTATCTCAGGATATTTTATGGCCATCTGCTCTACTTCAGCTACTTCCTCAGGAGTAGCCGAACCAAGCATGTAGCTTTCTAAAATACCGGATGCTATGTATGAATTAATATCCATTTTGTTTACAGCCTGATTACATAATTAATGTCAAAAATCAGGCATATTTATTCAGTTTTCTGGTAGTATTTAAAAAACATTCATCAACAACAGTACTAATGACTGCATCAAAGTCCGTAATGTGTTTACTGCGGCTTTGATTCTTGTTTTGACTGTACCGAGAGGTATGCCATATTCTTCTGCAACCTCTGCCTGGGTATAGCCCTGATAATAGACCAAATCTATTAATTGTTTATATTCTGGTTTTAACTTATCAACTACTTTGTTCAGTCCTATCCCATCAACATCCTGTGCTGTCTGGTATTCGTTATCAATCTGATACAGCACCTTATCTTCCATTGATACATTCTGTGAGCTATCTCTGAAATCTGCCGACCTGACTTTGTCTATTGCCAGATTCCGGGCAATGTTCATCATCCATGTAAAAATACTTCCCTTAGATGCATCGTAGTTACCAATGTTCCTCCATATCTTCAAAAACGTATCCTGAAGCAAATCATTGGCATCGTCATTCGACTGTATAATCTTATTCAATACACCATATAATGCACTTGAATAATTATTATACAGAATAGTATAGCCTCGCTGGTCTTTGTCTTTCAACAAAGCCACTAATTCTTCTTCTGATATGCTAATGCGACGTGCCAAACGATTCTCTGTTTTCTGGGCTAAATCCGTAAATATTCTCAAAGATGTTGTTTATATCACATCTTTCCAAAAAAACGATGTTTTTTAATTAGATTTTCTGGTGATTTATTCAAGCCCAAACTTTTATCTTTTTTTTGCACTTCTGATTCTATTTACGCAATATCCGTAAGTTTGGATTTACTTTATTAAATAATAGCCTTACCTTTGCAAGTCATTAGAATTTTTCTGATTTGTTTGACTGATTAAAAACCAAAAAATTTTAGTTTTGACTGAAACTCCCAAACAACAAGGCTTTTTCTTCCCTGCTGAATGGCACCCACACCGGGCAACGTGGTTAAGTTTTCCACAGAGTTCTGATTCGTGGGATTACGGTGAGCGTCTGGAGCGAATATATCCTTCATATATGGCTTTTATCAAGGCTATCGCCGAAAGTGAGAAAGTTTGTATCAATGCAACAGACGAACAACAAAAAGCGCTGATAATCAGGCTTCTGGAACAATATAAGATTGACCAGAATCAGATTGAAATACCTGTGCATCCTACTAATGATTCGTGGTGCAGAGACCATGGTCCTGCCTTTTTGATAAACCCTGAAACCGGACAAAAAATGATTGTAGAGTGGGGATATAATGCCTGGGGAGGCAAGTATCCACCCTATGATGATGATGACCACATACCAGTAAAAATAGCCGGTTATTTAGGCTTGCCTTATGTTGTACCGGGTATAATTATGGAAGGGGGTTCGGTAGAGTTTAATGGCGTAGGTACAGTGATGACCAGTAAATCATGCTTATTGAATCCGAACAGAAATCCACATTTGAATCAATCGCAGATTGAGGAATATTTGCATAATTATTACGGAGTTGATCAGGTATTATGGGTAACGGATGGCATTGTAGGTGACGATACCGATGGGCATATAGATGATACTACCCGATTTGTGAATGAAGATACTGTACTAACAGTGATTGAGCATGACAAGACCGATGATAATTATCATCCGTTGAAACAAAATCTGGAAGACTTGTCTAAAATGCGTCTGCTGAACGGCAGGCAATTGAATATTAAAGAATTGCCTATGCCTAAGGCTGTATACGATAGCGGTATTCGTTTACCGGCATCTTATGCCAATTTCCTCATAACGAACGGAGCAGTAATTGTACCAACATATCGTTGCGACAAAGATGATGTAGCCCTGGATATTATTCAGGGGTGTTTTCCGGGCAGGAAAATTATTGGCATAGATGCAACTGAAATTATCTGGGGTCTAGGAAGTTTTCATTGTTTATCGCAACAGGAACCCATCGTTTAAGTTTGTAGGTATGTTAAATTTTCATAAAAAAATATTCAGGTCACTGAGTAATACGGCCAATGGTGAAGTAGGGGAGGAGACCCTGTTTCATTATTCGCAGGCAGGCGAGATAGTGTGGGCAGAATATGCAGGAGGTACGATTCTGAAAGGCTTTCTGATAGCTAAAATAGTGGAAAACAATGCCCTGGATATGCGGTATGAGCATATTAACAAGGCAGGAGACTTAATGACGGGCAAGTGTTATTCAAGGCCGGAAGTATTGCCTGACGGACGGATTCGTCTGTATGAAAAGTGGCAATGGACCAGCGGAGATTTATCAGAAGGAGAGTCAATTGTGGAAGAAATAATCAATAAAACTTCGTAAAAAGCAGAATTTTCTGTTATTTTTGATTCTTCGTTTTTTTGATGTCTGAAAAACAATAGTTTTCAGGCAGATTAATAACCAAACAAAATTAATATTCATCACAATAATTTTTAAACGCATAGAGTTTAGTTATTGTAACTAAATGGCATTGCCATTAAGATGATTGACAGGTGTATTGTTATGAAGCGATTTTACAAGGTATTCCCATATATATTATTAATCTTTTCACAGTTTGCCTGCCAGATTTTAAAGAAACCTGCTTCCGACAGAAAAGAAGCAAAAGAGGCTTTAAAAACGGCAGGTGTAACACAGGCAGCGCCTGAAGAGAAACAGGTAAGTGTTGTAAATACGGACCCTGTAGGACTGACGGTAGGGACAACCGATGTGAAGGTATCTGATTTGGCACTGGAGATTGAAAAACTGATGGACAGTGATTCGGTCTCTGCCGATAAAGCCCTGGAACAGGTGGTGCAGGACCAGAGAATAGTAGCTGAGGCAAAAAGGAGAGGATACGGTAATTCGGACGAATTTAAAGAAGAGCTGCAAACCTACAATAGTATTTTAGCAGAGGCTTATCTGACAGATAGCGCTACAATCAAATATCTGCTGAAAGAGACATACGATTGGATGCTGCAAGAGGTAAGAGCTTCTCATATTATGTATCAACTGCCTGAATTTGCCAGCCCAACTGATACGGCAGCTATTTATAATAAATTGATAGATATTCGCAGGAAAGCTTTGGAGGGTGAAGATTTTGGAGTTTTGGCGCAACAGTTTTCGCAGGATAAAAAAACAAGCACTAAAGGCGGAGAATTGGGTTGGTTTAGTGCCTTACAAATGGTTTACCCTTTAGAGAAGGCCGCATTTAATGTGGCCGTCGGGCAGATTTCGATGCCTGTAAGAACCAAGGCAGGGTATCATTTAATAAAGGTAGTAGAGCGTCGGCCTAATAGTGGTAAAGTATGGGTGCAGCATATTTTAAAGACTTCACCTGCCAATACAAACGACTCTCTATCTAGCAAAGCAAAGATTCAGATAGATTCTTTGTATACAGCGCTTACCAGAGGGGCTATTTTTGAAGTTTTGTGTGAGAAGTATTCTGATGATTATAAAACCAGGACTAATAAAGGGTATCTGCCTATATTTGGTATTGGCACACGTGAAGAGACGGCTTTTGAGCAGGCAGCTTTTGCATTGAAAGTAGGCGAGTTTTCTAAACCTGTCAGAACATCGGCAGGTTGGCATATTATCCGGCTGGGTAAGAAAATTCCGATGGAATCTTATGATGCCTTGCTTCCCAAGCTGAAAGAAAAGGTAGTAACCGATTCGAGAGGAGATTTAGTGAGAGAGAACGCCCTGAGCCGCTTAAAGAAGGAAATGCAGTTTGTTGAGTATGCTGATATTGTGAATAAAGCCATTGAAGCAGCAGATACAAACCTTGTTAAAAGAAAATGGGGATACGCATTAAATGGCCCTGTTACCAATAGTACAATTTTTTCGATAGCCAATAACGAAATCAAAACCAAAGCCTTTTTTGATTATGTGATGGAAAGGCATTTGATTGAACGTGTGCCGGCAGGGTATTCAGCAGTTGTATGGATGCGGAGTTTCTATAAAAAATTTGTAGATAAAAATGTGAAGGAATATGCCGAAACACATTTAGCCGAAATCAATCCTGAATTCAGACTTTTGATGCAGGAATATTCTACAGGTTTTCTGAAAGTACAATTGATGAATGACCTGGTATATGAAAAAACGGTTGCCGATACTTTAGGACAAAGAGCCTTTTACGAAAAGAATAAAGGGAATTATAGAATGCCGGAGAGAGCATTCGCAAGTCTGGTAATAGCTAAAGATGCCAGAACATTGGGGCAGGTAAGAGATATTTTTAAGAAGGGAACCCCGTATGTACTCAATAGTACCATGCGTACTCCTTTATATTACGATAAATATGCAAGTGATTTAATGCCCGACCACAAAAAGGTTTTAGCAAGTTTGCTTGAAATCATGCGTATTAATAAAGGTTATATTGTAGAAATAGGAGGATACGCTGACCAGAGCGAAAATGCTGGTAATTCGGCAGAACGAATTGAAAAGGTAAAGAATTTTCTTGTGGCCAATGGTTTGCCGCTTGAACGAATTATTGAGAATGATTATGCCAAAACAAAGCCTGCAGACCGTTTTGACTGGACCAAAAACCAGAGAGTAACTTTTATATTTTATAGTAATGCAAAAAAAGATGTAGAGAAGCGCTTCAACCGAAAAGAAGCAAATACAGTAAGCATAGAAGAAGGTTATTTCAAGAAAGGAGATAATAAATATATTGATGCTTTTAAGTGGGAAACAGGCACACAGTCAATGATAAAAGACGGGAAATATATTGAGCTGGTTGTGGAGAGAATAGAGCCTGCACGTTATAAAACCATTCGTGAAGCCCGTGGTCAAGTGCTGGTAGATTACCAGAAACAAGTAGAAAAACAATTCTATGCTGAACTTGAAACGAAGTATCCGGTTAAGATTAATAAAGAAGAAATCCAAAAAGCCTTAGAGGCAAGAAAACAATAAATCAGAACACTACCAATCAGAATCAAGTACAAACCAAATATATGTTAAAGAAACTACTTTTATTCATTTGTCTGCCAGCATTGGCATTTGCGCAAGATGCACCTAAGCCTATTAATATAGACAGGATTATTGCCAAGGTAGATAATTATATTGTGCTTCGCTCAGAAGTAGAACAGTTGTATGCGCGTTCGAAACAGCAGCAACAGCCGATTACGAAATGTCAGGCGTTAGAAAGCATGGTCGTAAATAAACTACTGGTTGCCAAGGCCGAAATTGACTCTGTATTGGTAGACGAAAAAACCGTTGACGACCAATTGACTGCCCGTATGCAACAGATGATTCAACTTTATGGAAACGAAAAGAATATTGTTGATCAGTTTGGTAAAACCTTAGAAACACTCAAAGGAGAGGTGCGGTCGCAGGTGAAGGAACAACTTACTGCCCAGAAGATGCAACAGGAGATTACTAAAAGCCTGAAAGTAACACCAAACGAGGTAAAGAAATTCTTCAATCAGATTCCTAAAGACAGTATTCCGGAGATACCGAGCGAAGTGCAGATTGGACACATTGTGCGATATGCCAAGGTAACAAAGGCACAAAAAGAAGAGTTGTCGGCGCGTTTATTAGATTATAAACGACGTATACTGGCAGGAGAGAAGTTTGAAGATTTAGCAAAGGAGTATTCAGAAGACCCGGGTTCACGTCAGTATGGCGGTGATTTAGGCTGGTCAAAGAGAGGGCAGATGGTGCCACAATTTGAGGCTGCAGCCATGAAACTGAAAGCAAATGAAATGACAGACGTAGTTGAGTCAGACTTTGGTTTGCACTTAATTCAGACACTTGAAATTCGTGGACAGGAATACCATGCGAGGCATATCCTTTTACGTCCGGATTATAACCGTCTGGATTTGACTGAGCCTAATAAATTCCTGGATAGTCTTCGCAAAGAAATTGTGCGTGACAGTATTACATTTGAAAAGGCTGCTAAAGATTTTTCAGACGACAAACAGACACAGGATGCAGGCGGGATGATATCTGACCCACAGACCGGTGCATCTAAATTACCTTTAGATCAATCGATGGATCCTACGCTTTACTTCACTATTGATAGTATGAAAGTTGGCACGATTACTGCACCCATGGCGTACAGAAGTGAGGATGGCAAAACAGGAGCCAGAATCATCTTTTATAAGGCTAAATATGCACCTCATATAGCGAACCTGAAAGATGATTTTGAAAAGATAAAAGACTTCGCTTTGATGGAAAAACGAAGTAAAGAGATAGAATCGTGGTTTAAAAAAGCAATTGCAGACGTTTATATTAAAATTGACCCTGAGTTTGAGGCTTGTAATATTTTTGGACAAATGAGGCCCAATAACTAACAGGAAGATTCACCCATAAACAATTCACCCATACCGTAAATTAATGAGCAAAGTTCAATTTAATTCAGATGTAGAAGCAGCAGATGCCCTTAAAGTTGCCTATAATAATTTAAGAAATGAAATCGGACAAATAATAGTAGGGCAAGATGATACTGTTCGTTTATTGCTTACAGCTATTTTTTGTCAGGGACACTGTTTATTGGTAGGGGTACCGGGTCTGGCAAAAACCTTATTGATTCAAACCATTGCTTCGGCTTTAGACCTGGACTTTAACAGGATTCAGTTTACGCCCGATTTGATGCCATCTGATATTTTAGGTTCAGAGACCCTGGATAATGAACGTAATTTCAGATTTATCAAAGGACCAGTCTTTGCAAATATTATTCTTGCTGATGAGATTAACCGTACACCTCCTAAAACACAATCAGCGCTTTTAGAGGCAATGCAGGAATTTGCAGTAACAGTGGCCGGAAAAAAACATAGTATCGGGCGCCCTTTCTTTGTATTGGCCACACAAAACCCGATTGAACAGGAAGGTACATACCCACTACCGGAAGCACAGCTGGACCGTTTCATGTTTATGGTTAATTTGGATTATCCGTCTTATAAACAAGAAGTGGACATCGTAAAGAGTACAACCTCCGATGAGAAAAAGACGGTAAGTAAGATATTGACAGGTGACCAGATTCTATATTTTCAGCACCTCGTGCGTCGTGTTCCTGTAGCAGATAATGTAATAGAGTATGCCGTGAATCTGGTTCATAAAACCCGCCCGAATACAGAATTGGCTTCGGCAGATACCAACAAGTATCTGGAGTGGGGTGCTGGTCCGCGTGCTTCTCAGAACCTGATTTTAGGAGCTAAATGCAATGCCCTGATTAATGGTAAATATTCACCTGACATTGACGATGTAAAAGCAGTAGCTATATCTGTATTGCGCCATCGTTTAGTAAGAAACTTCAAGGCCGAGGCAGAACACGCATCAGTAGAAGATATTATCAAGCGAATGCTATAAAAAGTTTATGTGTTATAAATCAGAAAGGAGATGCCATAAACATCTCCTTTCTGATTTATATGGGTTATGACAAAACCCTTATTTTAAAACAGGAATTTTTTAATGACCTGTGTTATACCATTTTATTTTTAGAGGCTCATTGGTAGAGCTGACTTCTCAAATAATTGTAAGTCAAAAAGCAATGCTCGACAACCGCGCCTTGATTATTAACAACAACCAGGACGGTTTCACCTTTCCATCCACCTTGACTTAGATGTAAACGAACATAGTTTTTGTCAGCAATATTGATATGATGAGCAATGGTTAGTCGTCGGCCATTGCGTTTAGCAAATGGCCATCTTCTTTTAGCACGAATTGGCAAATGAGGACGTACATAGAAACGATGTTCTACATTTTGGTGATAGAAAGTCGAGTCAGCTAATTCTTCGGCTCTTAATCGTGTTTCCAGACCGTCTGATTTGTAAACAGATTGCAAAGAATTGCATTTTTTTGCAAAAGGAGCTAACAAAGTGGCGTCTTCTTCTACTAAGCCAGTAGAGTATGCTGTAATATCGCCATAGGTTTTGCTAAGTAGCAAACTATCTGCGTAATAATTCAATGCAATCTGTTCATAGCAAATAGTTTTCTTAGCAAGTGTCGACTGATTTATTTCCAGAAATTCAAAGGCTTTTGTCAGAACCGGGTCGTTACCCATCAGCATAGCCGCGCGTGTATGCAGAGCTTGTACATCAACAGGAACACCCTTCCCTTCATAACTAATATGTTTGCTATTCACAGTCTGTCCGTTCGATAATGAAATTTCCCAACCATTTGGTAGACGCTCTCCATACATGGGAGAAAAAATGCCATTTGTATTTTCGCCTATCTGTTTCACATAAGGGAATTCCTTAAGATACATAGCGCAATGGTCACCAGCACTTATCGTAGCGCCGCTAGTCAACAGGATTGTTGGTTTAATCAATTGTTTCAAACCCTGTGGTGCTATCTGATAAGCAGTCCAGGACGTAAAATCGTGTTTTGGTTTGCCTGTACGTGTCCGTCCGTACCCGACCAATCGCTTTACTTGCGTAAGCCGTCCTACCAATGCACTAAGATATGCTGG
>CALRLS020000095.1:0-13286 GCA_943368815.1 Cyanobium sp. NIES-981 | reverse complement strand
GCTTATGGTCTGCCTGCAAACCTTAATATCATCGTTCCATCTGCTGGTTCGGTATATAACTCAGCTGTTGGTTCAAACAGTGACTACTCTTTCTCTTCAGCTTTAGCAATGGCTAATTTCTCGGTTCAAAACAAATACGTTTTATCGGGTAGTTTCCGTAGAGATGGTTCGTCAAGATTCGGTAGCAATACAAGATACGGTAATTTCTGGTCTGTTGGTGGTGCATGGAATATCCACAAAGAGAGTTTCATGGCTGACCTTAGCTGGATTGACCAATTGAAACTGAGAGCTTCGTATGGTGTTAATGGTAATGCTGCTATTGGTGATTATGACTGGCAACCAACGTATGCTTACGGTGCCGGATATAATTATCAGGGTGCAACAGGTAGTGGTCCGAATGCCGTTGGTAACGTAAACCTTACCTGGGAAGAAAACCGTCCGTTAGACATAGGTTTTGATGCAACTTTATTGAAGAAACGTTTGAATCTTACTTTTGAGTGGTATACCAGAAAAACAACTAATTTGTTGTTGGATGAGCCATTATCAAGAACAACAGGTTTCACCAGTTTCAAAAACAATATTGGTTCATTACAAAATCAGGGTATTGAAATTTCTCTTTCAGGAACACCATTAATTATCGGTGATTTCACCTGGGATGCAAGTTTCAATATCTCAATGAACAAAAACAAAATTCTTACACTTGTAAACAATGCTGATCAGGTTTCTGGTGCATTCGTTAGAAGAGTAGGTGAAGATTACCAGTCATTCTACGTAAGAGACTGGGCAGGTGTTGACCCGGCAACCGGTGCGCCACAATGGTGGATTGACGGAACCCGTACAGAGAAAACTAGTACCTATAACAGTGCAAAACAATTCATTGTAGGTTCTGCTACTCCTAAAGCATTTGGTAGCTTTGGTTCTACTTTCTCTTATAAAGGTCTGAGCCTTGATTTCTTGTTCTACTATAACTTCGGCAACATGGTGCGTGATAGCTGGGCTAACTATACACAAAGTGATGGTTACAATGCTACTTTCAACAGAGTTGCTGTTCAGATGACAAGATGGCAAAAACCTGGCGATATTACCAACGTTCCTAAATACGTATATGGTGGTGCAAGCGCTTCAAACTCATTATCAAGCAGATATTTATATGAAGGAGATTATATCCGTCTGAGAGATGTTTCATTCGGTTATACATTACCAACAAACCTTGTGTCAAAAATTAAATTGAGCAATGTAAAAGTATATGTAAGAGGAAGCAATATCTGGACATGGGTAAAAGACAAAAATCTACCGTATGATCCCGAAACTTATATCAACAGTTCAACTAACCTAGATATATACCTTCCAAAAACGTTTACAGGTGGTTTACAAGTCGCGTTTTAACACAAAATTTCTAAAGAATTATCATGAAAAGATTCAATTATAAAATAGTAGTCCTGGGGGTTCTTATTACAAGCGTTCTTTCTTCTTGTAAGGATTCTTTCTTAGAACTATCTCCATATACACAGGTTCCGAATGATGCCGCCGTATCTACAGAAGCTGACTTGTTAGTCGCTTTAAGAGGAACTTACGCACAATTAAGAAGTGCTAACTTGTTTGGTCGTACGATTCCGGTTATCGGAGATTTAGGTGCTGACAACGTGTTTCTTTCTTCAAGAAACTCTGGTAGATATTTTGCATTTGACCAATATGTAGTTACTACAGCTAATGCAGATTATGAAGGTTACTGGAACAACGCTTATACTGCTATTCTGAGAGCTAACAATATCATCAATGCAAAATTGACTGATAATGCTAACGTAAATCAGATAAAAGGTGAGGCTTATGCACTAAGAGCTTTATTGTATTTCAATCTGGTTCGCAGCTTTGCAAAATCAGGTGACATGGCCGCTGAAGGTGTACCGGTTGTATTGACATATGACCCTACACTTAAGCCAAAACGTAATACAGTTCAGGAAGTATATACGCTGATTCAGGCTGACCTGGACAAAGCTTATGCTTCAATGGCTGAATATAATGGTTCTGCCAGATTCTCTAAGTTTGCGGCACGTGGCTTAGCAGCTAAAGTGGCTTTCTATCAGGGAGATTATGCGAAAGCTCTTACTTTGGCAACTGAAGTAATCAATAGTGGTGGTTTCACTTTATTGACTTCAGGTGCGGTACCATCGTATTGGGCTAACGCAGCCTCTACCTCGAACAAAGTAGAGACTTTATTCGAAGTATCGGCTGATGCTACTTTAAATGCAGGAACTGATGAATTGGGGTATATCTACAATCAGGCCGGCTATGGTGATTTATTGGCAAATGAGGAGTTATATAAACTTTATTCAGATACTGACGTCAGAAAAAAACTTATTACTATCGGTTCAAGAGCGCAAGCTGAAAACCCTGCCTACATTGTTAATAAATACCAGAACGTAGCAGGCGACAGAGACGATAAAAAAGTTCTTCGTTTATCTGAAGTTTATCTGATTGCGGCGGAATCTGCAGCTCGTACCAACAAAGAAGCAGATGCATTAAAATATCTGAACACACTTGTTGCACAAAGAGACGCTTCATTGGTTTATGCATCTACCGGAGATGCCCTGATTGAAGACATTATCACAGAACGCAGAAAAGAATTGGCTTTTGAAGGCGACAGATTCTATGATTTGAATCGTCTGAAAAGAGACATCGTTCGTGTTGGTGGTAAATATCAGTTAAGAACTATCCCTTTCAGCAATAACTTCAGAATCGGGCCAATCCCACAATCTGAAAGAAATGCTAATCCGAATATTTCTCAAAATGCCGGATATTAATTAAGATTTATACTTAAAAGCCCGACTTAAAATTTTAAGTCGGGCTTTTTTATACGAACTACACTACATTCGCATTGTTTATCGTTGTATCAATAATTTGTTTGCTAAAATCTTTCTGACTATGAAAAAAACGATTTTGTACATTTCTCTTTTTTTTGCCTGCCTGACTACTCAAGCCCAATATTATATGCAGGATGTAAGCGGTAAGCCTTTAATGACGGGTAAATATGTTGACATAGTAGGAGCTCCTTATATTTTTGAAAACTGGACCAAGGGCGAAGTAGTATTAGCTGATGGAAAAACTCATAAAGACCTTGATTTGAAATATGACCAGGTCGAAGGCATCGTTTTTTTTAAAGGTAAGAATGGAATGGATTTAGGTTTTACTTCACTTGTCAAATCTTTTATACTTTATCCGAATAATGTAGCCATGAGTTTTATTATGGTTCCTGAAATAAAAGAGACCGAAAAAGACCCTTATTTTGAAGTATTGAGTGATGGAAAGAAAGTAAAGTTTCTAAAGAAAACCCAGAAAGTAATCAGAGAGAGTAAAGCTTACAACTCTGCTTCTATAACCAGAACATTTGCTGAAAATACTCATTACTATCTCTTAAAGACCGATGGTACTTATACCAAAGTAAAAAAAGATAAGAAGGCAATTATTGCTGCCCTGAATGATAAATCAACAGAAATAGAGCAATATATAAAAGATAATAAAACGAATTTTAAAGACGATGCCTCTGTTGCTGCGGTTGTTAATTATTATAATACTTTATAAATGAAAGAGGGGCCTGAGAGCCCTTCTTTCAAACTAAAATTTTTCAGGAATATGTCGTCTCAATTGTTTTTGTCCCCCTTTAGGGGCTAGGGGTTTAAGCCAATACCTTTTTGGCATATATTTCCGTCAGCACTTCTACTACTTTATCTATTTCCTCTACTGTATTGTATTTCCCGAACGAAAAACGGACATTTCCTCTATCAGGATGTACTTTTAAAGCCCCCAATACATGAGACCCTACATCTGTCCCGCTCGAACAGGCGCTACCTCCTGAACAGGAAATCTGGGCTATATCAAGGCTGAATAAGAGCATATCATTATCTTCACTTGGGGGGAAACTCACATTTAGTACTGTGTACAGACTATCCTCTACACTGGCCGAGTTACCGTTAAAACTGATACCCGGAATATTTGCTGTCAGTTTTTCAATCATTCTGCTCTTAAGGCCTTTAATATGCGCCTGGTGTGCTTCCATATCTCTGTACGCAATTTCAAGGGCTTTAGCCATACCTACAATGCCGTACACATTTTCGGTACCGCCACGCATATTGCGCTCCTGCGAGCCGCCATGAATAAACGGATGTATTTTATTATTGGCATTGATGTATAGAAAACCCACACCTTTAGGCCCATGAAATTTATGGGCAGCTCCAACTATAAAATCTATTTGTAAATCCTGTAAATTATGCGTGTAATGCCCCATGGTCTGAACGGTATCAGAATGAAAGATGGCATTATACTTTTTGCAGATTTCACTTACCTGTTTCAAATCTAATAAATTACCAATTTCATTGTTACCATGCATCAACGAAACCAAAGTCCGGGGTTTAGAACTAAGTAATTCTTCTAAATGACCCATATCCACCTGACCTTTTGCATCCAGTTTTACATAGCTTAGTTCGATTATGCCCTGCTTTGCCAGATGCTCCAGGGTATGCAATACTGCGTGATGCTCGGTTGGTGAAGTAATCGCATGTTTTAACTGATAAGTATCAATACTACACGTAATAGCAGTATTATCTGCCTCTGTTCCGCCTGAAGTAAAAAATATCTCTGACGGTGATGCATGCAATAAAGTAGCTATGGTTTTACGTGCTTTTTCAATAGCCGACCGTACCTGACGCCCATGTGAATGGATAGAAGACGGGTTCCCGAAGTTTTCTGTCATCAGGGGTAACATTGCTTGCAGAACTTCATCATCCAGACGAGTAGTAGCGGCATTATCGAGATAGATACGAGGCATTTTTTATTTGGTTTCTGCAAAATTAATATTTGTTTTTGTATTGTGCAACCCATAAAATTGATAGACTAAACAAATTTTATTTGGCAAAGTAAGCTTAGGAGCCATTATAACTCTACACTTACGTTTCTTTTGAAAGCCGCACCAAAGTCAATCATCGACTCTGTTTTGAGCACGCCGTTGATATTATCAATTTTATCATAGAGCACCTTCCGCATATGTTCGCTTGATTTTGCAACAATGCGGGTATAGAGCGTATATTGACCTGTGATATAATAACACTCTGTTACTTCCGGTATTTTTCTTAATTCTTCAATAATCAGTTTCGAGTCTGAGTCTTCTTTCAGAATAATACCTGTAAATGCACTCCACTCATATCCTAACTTGCGTTCGTCTAAAATAATTCCGGCACCTTTCAGAATCCCGACTTTCTTCATTCGTGCTACGCGTTGATGCACCATTGTGTTCGAAATATTCAGATTCTTGGCAATTTCCGAATAGGGTTTCCGGCCATCTTTTTCTAATTGAATCAGAATCTGCTTATCAAATTCATCTAAAAACTCTGCACTAGCCATAAGTCAAATTAATCTTTTATTGATATAAAAAACTTAATACTAAATCAAAAATACAATATCAAGTCAAATATAACTTACTAATTGAATATTACAAGTCATTTTAACATATTTGCCACACATACCAAAGAAAAACTAAATACTATAGTTATGTTAGTAGATACTCACTTAAGCGAACAACTGATTGAATTGGAAGAACGCTACGGAGCTCATAATTATCACCCGCTTTCGGTTGTTTTAGACAAAGGAAAGGGCGTGTACTTATGGGATGTTGAAGGCAAACGTTATTATGATTTCCTATCCGCTTATTCAGCGGTTAATCAGGGGCATTGCCATCCTCGTATCATTAATGCTCTAATTGAACAATCTCAAAAACTGACACTTACTTCACGAGCGTTTTATAATTCGATGCTCGGGAGGTTCGAAGAATTCATTACCCAATTCTTTGGCTACGACAGGGTATTGCCTATGAACACCGGAGTGGAAGCTGTAGAAACAGCCATGAAACTGTGCAGAAAATGGGGGTATCAGGTAAAAGGTATTCCTGAAAACAAGGCAAAAATAATTTTTGCAGGGGGCAATTTTCATGGCAGAACGCTATCGGTAATCTCTGCATCTACAGACCCGACTGCACGCAGTGAGTTTGGCCCTTACATGACAGGCATAGAAATAGTGCCATATAACAACATAGAAGCCCTCGAAGAGGCTTTAATCAACGACCCATACATTGCAGGTTTTATTGTAGAGCCTATACAAGGCGAAGCAGGTGTAGTAGTACCTGACGACCAGTATTTACCGGAGGCCTACCGCCTGTGTAAAGCAAGTAATGTACTGTTTATTGCAGATGAGATACAGACAGGTATTGCCCGTACTGGCAAATTGCTGGCATGTGACCATTATAATATACGCCCGGATATGCTTATCTTAGGCAAGGCCCTTTCTGGTGGTGTATTGCCTGTATCAGCAGTATTAGCTGATGATGAAATTATGCTTACCCTGAAACCCGGCGAGCACGGTTCTACCTATGGGGGGAATCCGCTTGCCTGTGCAGTGGCTATGGAAGCATTAAAAGTTGTACGGGATGAAAACCTGGCTCAGAATGCTGATTGTCTGGGTAATATATTCCGTCGTGAAATGCAAAAGCTGGTAAGCGAAACAGGTATTGTTACACAAGTACGCGGAAAAGGCCTGCTGAATGCCATTCTGATTGATACAAACGAGGATTCTGATCTTGCCTGGGATATCTGCCAGCAACTGAAAGATAACGGGCTGTTGGCAAAACCTACACACGGCAACAAGATACGCCTTGCCCCACCTTTGGTTATGACAGAAACGCAATTATGGGATTGCATTGATATTATTTCAGGCACTATCAAAAGTTTTGATTAGTGGCCAGCTAATACTCCCAGCTTTTGGCAAGTCCCATTTGTTTGGCATAA
Organism: Cyanobium sp. NIES-981; assembly: GCA_943368815.1. GTDB lineage: Bacteria > Bacteroidota > Bacteroidia > Cytophagales > Spirosomataceae > Emticicia. Next base: position 6,456 of record CALRLS020000095.1, on the reverse strand, counting down.
AAAGCAGGCGCATAAGTATGTACACGTTCCAGCAATTGATTTATACCGCGCTCAAACTCTATGTAGTAATCTTCATGCAGTTTGGGCAATTTTTTTAGTATAAACTCAGTCCGCTTGGCAATGTATAGTGCAATGGTATCAGATTTTTTGCTGTATTTTTCCAGTAATTTAAACTGATTCTCAAAGAACATATTCAGGAGGTATAACGTCAGTTCTATTTCGCCGTATTTATCCTTGGTCACTTTTACATGGTTGGTAATCTTCCCGTTTAAATCCCGCATAGCCATCATAGCCCAACCGGGAGTCTCGTGATACATTTTCGAAACCCTTAGAATATTTTTTCTAATCTCCTCTCTTCTTTCTTCCAGAAACGATTCATTTTCAAGCAATTGATATTGCAATTGTTCTACAAGTAAAGCATTCTTACCTATTAAGCGTAAAAGCATTTTATCTTTTTCTTTTACAGTCAGGCTTAAAATTGCTTTCTCAAGGTCTTTCGATATTTTTGACATAAGTATAAAGATGTATCGATACTCTAAGAGCCTGTTTAAAAGTTATAATTCGACCTGCAAAGGTATCTTTTTCAGCTATACTTCGTTACATTTTTTCGATCGCGCGGCGAACCGTGTAGCTGCCGCTTCGGCGGTCCGATGGCTACATCTGCAAAATGTGCCCGCAGGGCGGACCGCTTGTCTAGCTAAAAAATCTACGCTTTTCGGTCAGAAAGATAAAATTTAAACAGGCTCTAAAACTATAAAGCCTCCGAAAAGTTCAGAGGCTTTATAAAAGTATCCAATAATAATCTGCTTCATTTTGTAGCCTTAATCTCTACAACAAAGATTAAAGGCGCATAAGGCGGAATAGTATATGCTCCTGTTGATTGGTCTTGCCTTCCTTCTGTACCATAACCAAGCGCAGATTTGAAAACCAAAACAGCTTTCTCTCCTACTCTCAGTTTTTGTAAGCCTTCCTCAAAACCTTTTACAACACTACCACCACCTAAATATACATCTATCTGACCTGTATCAAACTGTTTGATATTACTTGCGAGGTAGCCTGTATATTTTACAGTAGCCGTCTGGCCTGATGCCAGTTGGGTACCCGTAGTTTGGTTTATTTTAAGAACTTTTACACCGGATGCCGTCGTGTCGGTCGAGACAAAAGTTGTATTTGTTCCCGTAGCAATATACTCATCAATTTGCTGGGCTTCCGATCGGAATCTAACTATTTCTAAATCAAAAGCAATGACAGATTTAGCTGGAATTTTGCCCTGTGTCTGAGTGCCATAACCTAAATAAGAAGGAATCAGGAAAAATCCTCTTTCACCTTCTCTCAGTGTGCTTATAGCATCTAATACACCTTGCAAACCGATTGTACTAGGAAAAATAGCCGATAAAGGTGTGTTTTTCAGCCTTTCCGTACTGTCTACTTTAGTTCCATCTAGTAAGGATAAAACATAATGTATCTTTATCTCATCACCCAATGTCACTTTCCTTCCTGCAGCATTTGTTTTGGTAATCTGGTAATACATCCCATTGTCTGCTTTGGTCATATTGAGGTTTTTGGTGTTGATATAACTCAACATCTGCTGCTCATTAAGCGTAGTGGTTTCTTCCAGATCATTAGCAAGGAACCCACTACAGGAATTCAATAAAACAGAACAACATACTACGACTAATCCAAGTACTATTTTTTTCATTACAATTAAATTATTTATTTCACATCAAGAACTTCCATTTCAAAAATCAATGGGCTGAACGGTGGAATAGGACCACTACCCTGATCGCCATAAGCCAGATTTGACGGAATGAAGAAAATACATTTTTCGCCTTTTTTCATCATCATCAATGCTTGTTCCCAACCCGGAATTACCGCTCCTTGTCCAATAGGGAATTCAATCGGTTGTTTGCCCGGTAAAGAAGAACCATCAAAAACCTCACCGTTCATCAATTTTCCGGTATATGCTACTCTGACGGTATTTCCTGATACAATGGTTGCACCGGCTCCTTCTTTCAAAACGACGCGATACATACCATATTGTGTTTTGGTTGCATTTGGAAAATTTTTCTGTGCAAAATTTTCCATTAATTTCACCTCATTATTTTTCTTTTCTTCCTGAGCTTTCTGGAATTGCGCCTGAGTCTGAATAGCTTTTATTTTTACAATAAATCTCATATCAGATCCTTTAGCCACCCCTTGCGGTAAAGGTTGTTGAACACGCATAAACAGAGAGTCAGCACTTACAAAAACGGTAGCACTGTCGCCAACTGTTAAGTGTGTAAGGCTATTTTCGAAAGACCCTTTAAATGAACCTTTTGGTAAAGGCATTACAATTGGTTCTTTTCTTTTGTAAGTATCTGTAAATACAGTATCGTTAGGGGCTTTTATAACTAAGTCAAAAGTTACAATATCTCCTTCTTTTGCTTTTACTTTACCATCACCAGATTCGTGAATCTGAAATTTTGAGCCATCGGCCTCCTGAGTTACTTTAAAATTGTCGCAAGAAAAAAGTAAACCTGCGGCTAAGCCAAGACCCAATGTAGTTTTCAAAAATTTTGTCATGAAATTTTATTAATTATAATGTATTACGTGTTGAAATATTTATTCGTTGTTCAATAATTGCTCTTTATACTGCGGCAGAAGCCCTAGAAATTTTTCTAGGGTCTTGGCCAGGCTTACATAAGAACGCCCGCCCGCTGCATTTTTATGCCCCCCGCCATTGAAATGATTACGGGCAAATTCGCTTACCGAAAAATCTTTTACAGACCTGAATGAAATGCGTATCATATCGTCTCTTTCTACAAACATGGCCGTCATTTCTACTCCGCTAATCGAAAGTCCATAATTCACGATTCCTTCGGTATCTCCATTTTTGGAATCATATTTAGCTAATTCTTCTTTCGAAATGGTAATGTATGATACCTTGTATTCAGGCAGATAAACCAGTTTCTGGCTTAGCGCAAATCCAAGGAACTGAACGCGTTCTAAAGAATTATTATCAAATATTTTTCTATGTACACTATTGGTTGCTACACCTATTTCTATCAGTTCGCCTGCCACTCTGTGCAAATCTTTGGTGGTACTATCGAAGCGGAAAGACCCTGTATCAGTTACTAAACCCGCATAAAGGCACTCTGCACATGGAATATCTATCAGGGTTTTATCGCCAAGAATTTCAATCAACTGAAAAATCAATTCACAGGTAGCCGCAGCTTTTTCGTTCCAAAAAACAAAATCAGCAAAATTCTCCGGCTGCTGATGATGGTCTATCAATACTTTTCTGGCCGAGGCTCTTTTTACAGGCTCTTCCATGCCTCTAATTCGATTCAGAACCGAAAAATCAAGGCAAAAGATAATCTCTGCATCAGCCACCAAACGCCTGGCAATATCCTGTTTTTCACTTTCAAAATTAATCACATCTTCCTCGCCAGGCATCCATTGTAAAAACTCCGGATAATCGGTAGGAGTAACAACAGTTACTGTATGATTCTTTTTCTTTAAATAGGAAGCTAAACCCAACGATGAACCAAGTGCGTCGGCATCAGGGTTTTGATGAGTAGTAATAACAATTCTTTTGGGTGATGCCAATAAATCGTTAAATTCTTGTAATTTCTGTACTGAATCTGTAAAAAACTCTTGCATAACGGGGCAAAGGTACAAAGGATTGATGGGAAAACAAATAAGACAGATTTAATGATAAACCCTTTATTTAGATACTACAATAAAGCCCATTTTATTCTTAAAGCCCGGAATACCTATTGAAATCTATAAATAAATCAACCTGAATCTAATCCGATTGATAATTTCTTTTATGTTTGTATAATCGATTTCTTAAATCTTTTCCCTATGAAAAACTTTATTCTCGCCATCTGTTTATTTGTATCCTACCTTGCTTGTGCCCAGCAAGCATCTACCGAACAATGGAGACCTAATTTTCATTTCTCTCCTGAAAAAAACTGGACAAATGACCCGAATGGGCTTATTTATCATGAAGGTGAATGGCATATATTCTATCAGCATAATCCATTTGAAAACAAATGGGGGCATATGAGTTGGGGGCATGCGGTAAGCAAAGATTTAGTGAACTGGGAACATCTGCCACTTGCTATTCCGGAAGACTCTGTTTGGATATTCTCCGGAGGCGTAGTGATTGATAAAAATAACACAAGTGGCTTCGGCAAAAACAGTATGGTGGCTATTTATACGGCTGATTACCACGGCAAGAAAGAAAATCAGCATCTGGCTTATTCTACCGACAAAGGCAGAACCTGGACTAAATACAAGAATAACCCTATTATTCCTGCCCCTCTTCCGGGTGGCAAGGCCATGAAAGATTTCCGCGACCCTAATATGTTCTGGCACGAACCAAGCAAACAATGGGTGATGGTGGTAGTATTACCGCTTGAATTTAAAGCACAGTTTTATGGCTCAAAGAATCTGACAAACTGGACCCTGTTAAGTGAGTTCAGCAAGCAGGGAGACCTAAGAAAAATGTGGGAGTGCCCCTCGTTAATTGAACTCCCAATAGAAGGCGAACAAGGTTCTAAATGGGTATTGATGTTGTCTTCGAACGGCCCGCATCAGGATTTCATTGGCATGCAATACTTCGTCGGGAATTTTGATGGCAAAACCTTTACGAATGATAATCCTGCAGATACTAAACTCTATGTTGATTATGGAAAAGATTTTTATGCAGCTATCCCCTTCAATAATGCCCCCAAGAAAAGCATGCTCGGCTGGATGGCCAGTTGGAATTATACCGACGCACTCCCGACTTTTCCCTGGAAAGGGCAAATGAGCATACCAAGAGAGATTTCATTAAAACGAACCAAAGATGGATTGAGACTATTACAAAAACCTGTTGAAGAGGTGTTAAAAGCCAAAAACTGGAGGGGTATAGTACAGATGGAAGAAATGAGCATAGAAGAAGATAACGGCATGATGTGGCGAAATCAGGGAGGTTCTTATATGATAGATGTTGAATTTGAATTAGGGGCAGCAAGAGAGGTGGGAGTAAAAGTCATGAAAAATTCGGCTACCTATCAGGAAACACTCATTGGTTATCAGAAAGACAGTGAACAATTATATGTGAATAGAATCAATTCGGGCAAAATCATTTCTACAAATTTTGCCTCAATGGACGCAAGCCCTATGAAGATAGACAGAGGCATAGCAAGGCTATTGATTTTTGTTGACCAATCATCGGTTGAAGTATTTGGCAACGATGGAGAAGCTGTAGTAACCAGCCTTATTTTCCCTGAGAGCACCAGCGCCAACTGGCAATTATTCAGCCGCGATGGCAGAGCAAAAGTTACCAGACTGAAAGTATGGGAATGGCAGAAGGATTAACTATCTAAAACCAAAATAATTAACAATCCCGCTATTTTTTCCTGCAGCTCTTTTGGTGTTTGGGTTTATGCTATATTTGCAGCTGCAATATGATTTAATGATTCTCCCCTACTATGGACAGTTTTTCAAGACGAGATATACTTAAAACCTTCGGTCTAACAGCCGGTGGTTTATCTTTTTTAAATACGGATGCTTTTGCAGAAGATATTGATAAGGCATCTGTTGAAATACCACACGATGACCGATACGTAGCCCTCGAAAAGCCTGTTACGGCTATTGTTTTAGGTGCCGGAAACCGTGGAAATGTATATGGCCGTTTTGCACTGGCTTTCCCTGATGAACTGGATATTGTTGGTGTGGCAGAGCCTATTCCTTTTCGTAATGATAAATACACCAGAGACCATAAGATAGAAGAGAAATACCGTTTTCAGACCTGGGAAGATGTTTTTAAGGTGCCGAAATTTGCTGATGCTATTATTATATCCACACCTGATACCCTGCATTATGGCTCTGCCATGAAAGCATTGGAAATGGGCTATGATGTACTATTAGAAAAGCCGATTTCACCTTCGTATCAGGAATGTCTGGATATTCTGGCAATGGCTAAAAAAACCAAAAGAATTATAGCTGTATGCCATGTGTTGCGTTATACGCCTTATTTCAGGAAGCTGAAAGAAATAGCTCAGAGCGGCCAGTTCGGTAAACTGATAAGTGTGAATCATCTCGAAGGAATTGAATACCAGCACATGGCACATTCTTATGTACGTGGAAACTGGCATGTAGCAAAAGATACTAACCCGATTATTCTGGCTAAATCATGCCATGATCTGGATATTCTTAGATGGGTCATTGGCAAACCATGTAAAAGTATTTCTGCCTACGGTTCATTGAGCTGGTTCAGAAAAGAAAATGCCCCTGAAGGAAGCACAGATCGTTGTACTGACGGTTGCAAGGTTGAGAAAGAGTGTGCGTTTTCTGCCATCAATATTTATCACAAACAAAAACTGCGAATAAGGGTACTTGATGTAACTGATGATGTGACAAAACAGGGCGATGAAATTTTAGAGAAACTAAAAACCACCCCTTATGGTCGTTGTGTATACCGTA
>CALRLS020000094.1:0-13405 GCA_943368815.1 Cyanobium sp. NIES-981 | reverse complement strand
CTATCTGAGGCTTTTGAATAAAAATCTGGCATCTACTTACTCTCCCGAGGGTGAACTCAGTACCATCAGCGGTGCGGGGCTTAACTACTCTGTTCGAGATGGGAAGAGGTGAACACCCGCCCAATGGACGCCATGAAATCTTTACTGGTTCTCATTTGAGAAAAGCTATGCTGTGTTCGCAACTCTAGCCCCGTCCGTTAGGACGCCCGAATATCTTTAAAGTTATATGTTTTGACAATATAATGGAGAGAGAAAAAAAGAAATAAAAAATATAGGAGCCCTCGATTCATTAGTACTACTCGGCTGGGTGTTACCACTTTTAGACCTGTAGCCTATCAACGTCATCGTCTATGACGAATCTCAATGGAAGACTCATCTTGAGGAGGGTTTCACACTTAGATGCTTTCAGCGTTTATCCCGTCCGTACTTGGCTACTCTGCCATGCCCTTGGCAGGACAACAGATGCACCAGCGGTACGTCCAACTCGGTCCTCTCGTACTAAAGTCAGACCCTCTCAATCTTCCAACGCCCACCACAGATAGGGACCGAACTGTCTCACGACGTTCTGAACCCAGCTCGCGTGCCACTTTAATCGGCGAACAGCCGAACCCTTGGGACCTTCTCCAGCCCCAGGATGTGACGAGCCGACATCGAGGTGCCAAACCTCCCCGTCGATGTGAGCTCTTGGGGGAGATCAGCCTGTTATCCCCGGAGTACCTTTTATCCTTTGAGCGATGGCCCTTCCATACAGAACCACCGGATCACTATACCCCTGTTTCCAGCCAGCTCGACTTGTAGGTCTCACTGTCAAGCAGTCTTTTGCTATTGCACTCAACGCACGGTTACCAAGCGTGCTGAGACTACCTTTGGAAGCCTCCGTTACTCTTTTGGAGGCGACCACCCCAGTCAAACTACCCACCAAACGGTGTCCTCGCTCAGCGAGTTAGAATCCAAATAACCAAAGGGTGGTATTTCAACGTTGGCTCCCCGATGCCTAGCGACACCGGCTCACAGCCTCCCACCTATCCTACACATCAGTTACCCGAATTCAACGTTAAGCTATAGTAAAGGTTCACGGGGTCTTTCCGTCCCGTGGCGGGTAAGCGGCATCTTCACCGCTACTACAATTTCGCCGAGCTCACAGCTGAGACAGTGCCCAGATCGTTACACCATTCGTGCAGGTCGGAACTTACCCGACAAGGAATTTCGCTACCTTAGGACCGTTATAGTTACGGCCGCCGTTTACTGGGGCTTCGATTCAATGCTTCTCTTGCGATGACATCCCCTCTTAACCTTCCAGCACCGGGCAGGTGTCAGGCCATATACTTTGTCATTAAACTTAGCATAGCCATGTGTTTTTGTTAAACAGTCGCCTGGGCCATTTCTCTGCGGCCTCATTGCTGAGGCTCCCCTTCTCCCGAAGTTACAGGGTTAATTTGCCGAGTTCCTTAGCTGTGACTCACTCGAGCACCTTAGGCTTCTCGCCTCGACTACCTGTGTCGGTTTACGGTACGGGTGGTAAATGGCTGAAGCTTAGCGGCTTTTCTTGGAAGTCCCTTCAACGATTCGATTCAGCCTAAGCCTCCTCTCAACGCCCTATTCCGTCAGGACGTATCATCTCCAGCACTCCGTCCCCGCATCGCACCATCACCAGTACAGGAATATTAACCTGTTTGCCATCGGCTTCTGCTTTCGCATTATCCTTAGGACCCGACTAACCCTCAGTTGATTGACGTAGCTGAGGAATCCTTAGTCTTTCGGTGTGTATGGTTCTCACATACATTATCGCTACTTATCCCTACATTTGCTTTTCTATCCGCTCCAGCATACCTCACAGTACACATTCACCGCAAATAGAATGCTCTCCTACCCAAGATTTGCATCTTGACTAAACTTCGGTACTATACTTGATGCCCGTTTATTATCGATGCCCGCCTCGCTCGACCAGTGAGCTGTTACGCACTCTTTAAATGATTGCTGCTTCCAAGCAAACATCCTGGCTGTCTCTGCAATCAGACTTCCTTAGTTCAACTTAGTATAGATTTAGAGACCTTAGTTGTAGTTCTGGGTTCTTTCCCTTTTGGACTTGGACCTTAGCACCCAAGCCCTCACTGCCGAGTATATTATGCCGCATTCGGAGTTTATCAGAATTTGGTAGGATTTGACTCCCCCGCATCCTATTGGTAGCTCTACCTCGACATAACTCAACCTCGACGCTGTACCTAAATACATTTCGGAGAGTACGAGCTATTTCCCAGTTTGATTAGCCTTTCACCCCTACCCACAGTTCATCCAAAAACTTTTCAACGTTAACTGGTTCGGTCCTCCAGTTGGTTTTACCCAACCTTCAACCTGACCATGGGTAGATCACAAGGTTTCGCGTCTACAGCCACCGACTATTCGCCCTATTCAGACTTGCTTTCGCTTCGACTACGTATCTGAAATACTTAATCTTGCCGGTGACCGTAACTCGTAGGGTCATTATGCAAAAGGCACGCCGTCACTGGACTTGCCAGCTCCGACCGCTTGTAAGCGTACGGTTTCAGGTTCTATTTCACCCGGGTACTCCCCGTGCTTTTCACCTTTCCTTCACAGTACTAGTTCACTATCGGTGTCTCAGGAGTATTTAGCCTTGGCGGATGGTGCCGCCGAATTCAGAGGGGATTCCACCGGTCCCCACCTACTCAGGATACTGCTCGTTATATTATCGGTACGTTTACGTGTCTCTCACACTCTATGGATGACTTTCCCAAATCATTCAACTTAGATAATACTTCTAAATGCAGTCCTATAACCCCACTCTTGCCGTAACAAGGGTGGTTTGGGCTTCTCCGCGTTCGCTCGCCACTACTTGCGGAATCACTGTTGTTTTATTTTCCTTCGGTTACTTAGATGTTTCAGTTCACCGAGTTAGCTCCATACTTGGTATGGTAATAGTTCTTCAAACTATTGGGTTGCCCCATTCGGAAATCTACGGATCACAGAAAATGTGCTTCTCCCCGTAGCTTATCGCAGCTTATCACGTCCTTCTTCGCCTCTGAGACCCTAGGCATCCTCCGTACGCCCTTATGTAGCTCCTACTTTATCTCTTTTCTTCTCTCTTCCATCATGTCAAATAACTTTACCCAAGTCAATGTAAATCCCCAATAACTACCAAGCTGTGCCAGTTTGTTGAGGTAATTTATTTACACTTCATTAGAATAGTGGTATATTAATACCTGTGTTTCTTCGTAAAGAACTAAATCCGATTTTTAAAGTATCAGTTAACTTTTACTTTTATTACTGTTGAGTTTTATTCACTAATTCGCTATTATTCATTCACGATTAGTTCTGTGGAGGATAACGGATTCGAACCGTTGACCCCCTGCTTGCAAAGCAGGTGCTCTAGCCAGCTGAGCTAAACCCCCATTATTTCATTCAAACTTTGGTGGGCCTGCGTGGACTCGAACCACGGACCTTTACATTATCAGTGTAACGCTCTAACCACCTGAGCTACAAGCCCTTTTCAGAGTTTGCAGTCAGTGTCAGTCTGTTGTAGTTTTGCTGCTACAACCACTACACCCTGTAAACTTCCGTTCCTTCACTTCTAAATAACATAACTTGTTGTGAGAATACAAATGCTTGTCCTTGTGTCAGTCGTTTTTATATTTCCTTACGGAAATCTCTAAAAAGGAGGTGTTCCAGCCGCACCTTCCGGTACGGCTACCTTGTTACGACTTAGCCCCAGTTACTGGTTCTACCCTAACGAAATCTTTTACCTTCCGCTTCAGGTCTACCCAACTTCCATGGCTTGACGGGCGGTGTGTACAAGGTCCGGGAACGTATTCACCGGATCATAGCTGATATCCGATTACTAGCGATTCCAGCTTCATAGGGTCGAGTTGCAGACCCCAATCCGAACTGTGAACGACTTTTTGTGATTGGCTTGCCGTTGCCGGCTCGCAACACTCTGTATCGCCCATTGTAGCACGTGTGTTGCCCTGGACGTAAGGGCCATGATGACTTGACGTCGTCCCCTCCTTCCTCTCTACTTGCGTAGGCAGTCTTGTCTGAGTCCCCAACTTAACTTGATGGCAACAGACAACAGGGGTTGCGTTCGTTGCGGGACTTAACCCAACACCTCACGGCACGAACTGACGACAGCCATGCAGCACCTTGTTTCGGGCCATTGCTGGCTTACCCATTTCTGAATAATTCCCTCACATTCTAGTCCAGGTAAGGTTCCTCGCGTATCATCGAATTAAACCACATGCTCCACCGCTTGTGCGGACCCCCGTCAATTCCTTTGAGTTTCACCGTTGCCGGCGTACTCCCCAGGTGGATTACTTATCGGTTTCCCTTGGTCACTGACTTGCGCCAACAACTAGTAATCATCGTTTACTGTGCGGACTACCAGGGTATCTAATCCTGTTTGATCCCCGCACTTTCGTGCCTCAGCGTCAGTGTAACTGCAGCAGACTGCCTTCGCAATCGGTATTCCTCCTGGTATCTAAGCATTTCACCGCTACACCAGAAATTCTATCTGCCTTCTGTTAACTCAAGCTAACCAGTATCAACGGCATGTAAAACAGTTAAGCTGCTACCTTTCACCGCTGACTTAATCAGCCGCCTACGCACCCTTTAAACCCAATAAATCCGGATAACGCTCGCCACCTACGTATTACCGCGGCTGCTGGCACGTAGTTAGCCGTGGCTTATTCCACTGGTACCGTCAACTCTCCTCGCAAGGAGTCTTTTCTTCCCAGTCAAAAGCAGTTTACAACCCAGAGGGCCTTCTTCCTGCACGCGGCGTGGCTGGGTCAGACTTTCGTCCATTGCCCAATATTCCCTACTGCTGCCTCCCGTAGGAGTCTGGCCCGTATCTCAGTGCCAGTGTGGGGGATTCTCCTCTCAGAGCCCCTAAAGATCGTAGACTTGGTGAGCCGTTACCCCGCCAACTATCTAATCTTACGCATGCCCATCTCTATCCAATAAATCTTTTAAAATCAACTGATGCCAGTCAATTTGTTATGCGGTATTAATCCGGGTTTCCCCGGGCTATCCCCCAGATAAAGGTAGGTTGCATACGCGTTACGCACCCGTGCGCCGGTGTATTGCTACCCCTCGACTTGCATGTATTAAGCCCGCCGCTAGCGTTCATCCTGAGCCAGGATCAAACTCTCCATTGTAAATGTGTTGTTTGCCTGACCACTTTGGTCTCGCATTTGCATTCTCAACAAGTTAATGAACTTTATTCATCCAGTCTCGCAACCTTCCGACTTGTGAAATTTAATTAAGATACTCTAAACTTCTTAATCTACTTTCGTGTTTATTATTTAATCAACTTCTCTTTTCTTGTTTTCCGTTCTGGTCGTTTTTACAAAGCGAAACGGACTGCAAAGTTACGGCTTTCTTTTAATTTAAAAAAATATTTTTTGATATTTTTTTCAGCCTCCTTATCTCCTCTTCCGTACTCTATCTCCTCTTTTACTCTTTCTTTCTTTACTCTCTCAATCAATCGGGGTGCAAAATTCTCACTTTATTTTTACATTCCCAAATTAATTTTAACTTTTATTTTTCCACTCTCCGCTTCCGCTTTACTCTTTCTTCTTACGTCTCTCTCAACCGGGGTGCAAAATTCTGAATTATTCTTTACAATCGCAAATTATTTTTTCACTTTATTTTACCCTCTCCCTAAACTCCTCAAAACCACCTTTTTACTATGCTCTTGCTATGTAACGCTCAGTTTGTTCCTCATTTTTGGGACTGCAAAGGTACGGCTTTTTACAACATTTGTCAAGCACCAGCCCCAAAGTTTTTACTCGAATAAACCCTACTTTACTTATTACTAAGCACTTATAGTTCTAATTATTTTTAATGTTTATATAAGTTCTTCTTTTTGTCCTATAAACACCGTTTAATCAATATACAATTAAGTATATTTACTTAAAGGGATAATGTAGGTACCATGTCTGAAACACAATGAAAGACAGGTGGTATAGTTTTTTAAGATACTACATTATATATATAAGCGAACAGCTACAATCAATAGTACTCACAAAATGAAAAGAAAGAAAAAGGGAATTCTTGGTTTTTTTGACCTGTTTTCCAAAAAAGTAACAAAAGCTACCGGTAGTCCTTATGCTTTTATGAGTGCCTTCCTTGTTATTATTATATGGGGGCTATCAGGGCCACTATTCAATTTCTCTGATACCTGGCAGTTGGTTATTAATACGGGTACTACCATTATTACCTTTCTGATGGTTTTTATTATTCAGCAATCGCAGAATAAAGATACCATTGCTTTACAAATCAAATTGAATGAGCTGATAGCGTCCAGCGACAAAGCCAGCAATAGATTAATTGATATTGAAGATCTGACAGAAGAAGAACTAGACAAAGCCAAAGCTTTTTACAGAAAGCTATCAGAACTGGCCGAAAAAGAAGATGATGCTTTTATTTCCCATTCTATAGATGAGGCTACCGAGAAACATCAGGAAAAATCAAAATCACAAAAACATCCTAAGGACACAGGTAATAAAAAATGAAGAAATTCAGAAAAAAAGCAGGGGTTCAAAAGTTTGAACCCCTGCTTTTTTTCTGAATAATAACAAAATCGGTTCTCCTATCTGGCAATTGCCGATGTAGATATATTATCATTAAATACGATACTCGTCATTACCTTTACAGTTCGTTTGTCTGCAGTACTTGTATAAGTCGATTCAGAGGGGTATTTGATACCGTAAGGTGAGCTGGCATAATTGGAATAATCTTCTGTAATTACCTCCCCACTAGGCAAAGTCAGTTTTCTTCTGGCCATTAAGCCTGTGCCTTCATCAAAATACAGGTTATATTTTATGCCCTTTCCGCTCAATTCAACCTGGCTTACTTTTTTCCCGTTAAGGGTTTCTGAACCCACGAGTGTAGCTACATAGCCTTTCTTCTCAAAATCCCAGAAAGGCAACACAATTTCTCTTAATTCTCTGCGCATATTCTCCTGCTCTTTCTGACTCAAATCTTTGGTTTCGTATTGTGTAGCTTTATCGCTACTTCCCAATGGTATTTTCAGCCAGCCTTCATTCCCTTTTATACCATATATAAAGGTTCTCTTCAGAATAGTCTTGGCCTTTGACATTGAGCCGTCTGCAAATATTACTTTAATATCCACGTCATAATCAGTGGCAGCGCCACTCTTATAGCTTTGCTTCATCGAATAAGTATTCACACCGTCCCAAAGGGTCTTGCCGCCTGTCGCCTCTATATATTTATTAAGAACACCCTGTGCTGTCTGAGCAAATGCAAAATTGACCGAAATAGCAAATGCTATGATACCGATAATTGATTTTTTCATGAGTTGTCTGATTTATTATATTTCCTAGATTAACGTAATTTTCATTTATTCCATTTTATTAGACCCAATTTTTCTCTCAGGGTTTAATTTTTTTTGGCTGTCCAAATCTATATATTGTCTGATTGCCCTCACTGTTTGGCTGGTCGTTATAGACAATTACATCATTCAATCGTAAATCATGCTGTGCGGATGGATTTAGTAACTTTACCATCACCTTATGCTTTCCTTTAGGTAGCTTATAATTCCAGAATATCTCATGCCGACGGGTGCGAAACTCTGTAGGCATCTCTACTTTTTCAGACAATACGCCATCTATATATACTTCTACATTCAATGCAATATCCTTAGCTTCTTTGTCTTTCTTTTCGGCAAATCCTTTTATTACTACCCCTGTGCCTTCAAAATCAAAAGCATATTCGTCCTTTATACTTTTATAGACAAATATCTTATCGACAGGATAGGTCTTTTCGAAGCTCTGTTCCCAACGAACCAACTCAGGTTTCTGGGTCAGAATACTCACTTTATCTCCTGAAACCTTGCCACCGTTTCTTTCAATATTCTGCAAGGCATGCTTCAATCCTATTTCATATACTTTATTTAATGAGATAGTTGTATATTTAAAATCAATGTCTTCGGCTTCTGTCAGACCTATTTTCCAATAATCAGGTATTTTTGAGTAACCCAGCATCGTTCCTAAAATACCACAGGCTGAGGATGGATTACAATCGGCATCCTGACCGCAGCGGGTGGTAATTTCAATAGTTTTTGTAAAATCTCCTTTGCCATATAACAGACCCAACACCACATAGGCTGAATTAAGTTTGGCATCAATATTAAAAGGAGTAAAGACTCCATCAGGACAACCGACATCCTCTGACCATCTTTCCTGCAGCGCAAACCATGTTTTCTTCCAGTCGTTCGGATATAGTTTATAATACTTAATCACGTCGGCTATACATTTATAATACTCGCTTTGTTTGGGAATTGTTTTCAGCGATTCATTAATAATGTATTCAATATTATTAGAAGTAAAGGCAAGGGTATAGCAGGCTCCAAGAAAAACTCCTCCATACCAACCATCACCATAATTCATGATATGTCCGATTCTATCCGAAATCTTAGAGGCAGTATTGGGCATTCCCGGTGACATCAATCCAGCAAAATCACATTCAATCTGGTAATCAATACAATCAGCATGAGGATTATGCAACCAATGCCCCGATTGTGGAGGCATAATATTATGTAGTATATTGTAGCGCCCGGCCTGATTAGCATGCCATAATGCATAGCCGGCATTAGCATAAGCTTTGGCATGAGATTCGACCGGAGCGTCAAGTCCTTCTTTTTCAATAATATCCACGAAGGTCAGGTCCATATATAAATCATCATAGAGTCCCGGGTTCTCAACCATGGTTTTCTTCAGATAACCATCATACCACGGAATCGGCTGATAGTCGTTGATAATAGTGCCATTATAACGGAATTCCATAGGCCCGCCGAAAGTCACGCCAATTGTTTGCCCTGCCCAACCTCCTTTTATTTTATCCTGCAGTACTTCTTTGGATAAGGTCAGGTATTTTTGCTGGGCTTGTGCCAGAAAGGTCAGACATACGAATAACAGGGTAAGGTTTTTTTTCATTTTATTGATAGGTTTTGAATAGATATGTTTTTTTTACCTCATAGAATAACAGACAATTTTATATCTCACTAATCATCTCTGCCACCTCCCTACCCGTCTGCATGGCAGCATTCATTGACGGATACGCCAGATAATCTCCACAGCGATAAAAATTCTCGCCTAGTTTCAAAGGCTGCTTTCGTGTCCCTGCCGGAAATTTAACCTGTGCTTCCGGCATATGATAGGTTCTTAAATGCTTCCAGACATTCACCTGCGCTCCGAACCAGTCATATAATTCCCGTTTAATGCGATTGACGTGATTCCGCTCATCAATCTTTTCCAGACCTTGAGTACTAACGGCAATCAGGGCTTTGCCTGTTATACCATAAGTATGGGCAATATCAGTAGGTACGCATAAACTATGCACCACTCCTTTTCTGTCAGGATTTAAATTTAAAAATTTTTGTCCTTTTAATGGGGAATATTCAGCACAAAAATAAGTACAGGTATTAGCATGATATTCGTAAGTTTTCTTTTCTCCCAAAAGACCTGAGGCCGTGTGAGGGTCAGTAGCTATAACAATTCTATCTGCTGTCAATACTTCTCCGTTCTCTAAAAAAACCTGATTAGCTTCTATACCTTTTACAAAACTATTTAGTCTGATTTTCTCTTTTGAAATCATCTCCGAGATTTGCTCGGGTATTGCCTGTATTCCTTCGGCTGGCATGGCTAGTTCACCTTTAAAAAACTGTTTGAAAAAGAAATGGAATAAATTACTGGAGGTACTCATCTCATTTTCAAGAAAAAAACCGCCAAAGAAAGGTTTGAAAAACTGCGCTATGAGTTCCTTGCTCCACCCATAACCTTTCAGAAACTTAAGCGTATCCGTATCGTCCATATTAAAAAACTCTTCGTCCGGAATATCAGATACATATTTAGCAAATTTTTTAATCTTTGCTTTATCGCTCCCCGAAAGAATAGAAGAGAAACTTATCGAAAAAACAGACCCTTTGTTTTTGAATGGATTTTCGATTTTCGCAAAGCCCTTTCCTGTTCTTATCAATGCTCCCGGCTCAAAGTATCTGAGATCTAAATTACTGTAATTCAATATTTTACGCGCCTCTACATAGTTGGTAAGCAATACCTGAAAACCTCTGTCTAGTCTGAAACCTTCCACTATGTCAGTACGTACTTTCCCACCTAAAGCATCAGAACCTTCCAGAATCATGAAACCCATTCCCCTATCATTCAGATACTTTGCACAAGTCAATCCTGAAACCCCACCACCAATAATCACAGTTGAATATTCATTCATAAACTTTTAATCTCCGTTTTTCGTTTTTACAATAGTAAAGTTTTGAAAATTCAATTTTAAATCACTATTTTGTCTTTAGAATACACAAATATAGACGTATTTCTGTAATTACATCTTTGTCACAACACACTAAATCTTAAATAGAATTTTTAAAAGAATAGAATGAATTATCAGGTACAACAAGAGGGAGAGTTTAAATACATTGATGAAGGAAGTGGTGACACCCTGCTCATCTTGCATGGTTTATTTGGTGCATTAAGTAATTTCGACGATGTGATTGAAGGGTTCAGACATCGTTGCAGGATTGTGATTCCTGTAATGCCTATTTATGATATGCCCATGCGCGAAGCAAGTCTGGAAGGCTTGAGGGCATTTATAGAAAGATTTATTGCTTTTAAACAACTGGACAATATTATCTTATTAGGTAACTCATTGGGTGGTCATGTTGGTTTATTGTACACGCTGGCGCATCAGGAAACCATAAAAGCATTGATATTAACCGGCAGTTCGGGTTTATTCGAAAATACGATGGGTGGTTCGTTTCCTAAAAGAGGAAGCTATGATTATATCCGTGAACGCGTAGCCTATACTTTTTATGATCCGAAAACCGCCACTAAAGAGCTGATTGATGAGTGCTTTGAAATTACTTCGAGTATACCGAAATGCATGAATATCGTTCAGATAGCCAAGTCGGCGCAACGCCATAATATGGCTAAGGAGATTCCGAACATTAAGGTGCAGACATGCCTGATCTGGGGGCTTAATGATACCATTACTCCACCACATGTAGGCTTTGAATTCAATCGTTTATTGGACAACTCAGAATTATATTTTATTGACAAATGTTGTCATGCTCCAATGATGGAGCGACCTGTAGAATTTAACCATTATCTTGCCAGATTCCTCGACAAAATTCAGGAGGAAGTTCTGGCATAATTTTTTATGGTTATTCCTTCGGATAGCTCCGGAAGTACATTATAAAATTAAAAACAGAATGACGGCTGCTCAAATTATCAACCACGAATTACCCGTTTTGAAGCTAAGCGACACCGTAGGTGAAGCTTTGAGCTGGATGGAAGAGAATCGTATCGGACAATTGGTGGTTGTCGATAATGAAAAATACGCAGGTATTATCAGCGAAGATATATTGCTGAATTATGATGAAGACTTATTGATTTCAGAGATAATGCCTCAATATTCGGGCGTATACATTTTCGATTACCAGCATATATACGAGGCTCTAGGATTTATTTCAAAATACAAGCTCCAGATACTGGCAATAGTAGACGATGACCAGGTTTTTGTCGGCAATATAACAGCAGCAGAAATTTACAACAGATTTGGTGAACTATTGGGAACACATGAACCCGGAGCCGTATTAGTGATTGCGATTAAGAACAGAGATTATTCCTTATCAGAAATCAGCCGGCTGGTAGAATCTGATAACGCCAAAATTCTGAGTAGCTATTTCTCAGGTAATGAGTATTCAGGAGAAGAGACCTCAAGTCTTACTTTAAAAATCAATCGCCAGAATATCACTTCTATTGTTGCCACGCTTGAGCGCTTCGGCTATATGGTTGAGGGTGCCTACGCACACGATCCTATTGATAGCATAGAACAGGAACGCTATGAAATGCTTATGCGATATCTGAGTGTTTAACTTCTGCCTCCTCTACTTTAGTGGTATGCTTACGCAAAGTTCTGATAATTAATAAAAGACTTGTGGTTGTTAAAATGACCGATGCAAAAAAAGGTACTCCGGGAAAATAAATTCTGGCACCATCCTTATCAGTCAGTAAAAATGTGATTGCATTTTTAAGAAAAGGAATTTCAGGAAAATAATTCGGAGCCTCTTTGGCTGTATATACGGCAAACAAGCTTGTCATCAGCAAAGGACCAATAATAGTTGCTACACTATTAAGGCTCGTCAGAGAGCCTTGCAGTTCGCCTTGTTCATTAGCAGGCACCTGCCCCGAAATAATGCCCTGCATGGCCGGTCCGGCCAGACCACCCAATGCGAAAGGAACCATAATGGCATATACCATCCAACTCTCATTGGCAAAGCAATACAGCAGCGAGCCCAGAATCGAGAATCCAAAACCTGTGTAAATTGCCCTTCTTGTACCTAATTTCGGAATCAGAATCCGTGTCAGAAAACCCTGCACAAAGGCAATCATTACGCCTATAAAGGTCAGAGAAAAACCTACCTCCCGCTCAGACCACTTGAATTTTTCCTGGGTGAAATATGTCCAGGTTCCCTGTGTAGAAAAACTTGATACATAGACCAGAAACAAAGCCGTAACCAAACCGATAATCATCGGAAACCGACGTAGGTTTATCAGAGCGCCAATCGGATTGGCACGTTTCCAGTCAAATTTTCTACGGTTTTCTATGCTCAGCGACTCCGGTAATACAAAATAGCCGTAAAGCCAGTTTAATATAGTCAAACCCCCAGCTACCATAAATGGTACTCTTGTACCCAGATCACTCACAAAACCTCCAATGAGAGGTCCGATAATAAATCCTAAACCAAAAGCCGCCCCGATCATACCAAAATTCTGCCCTCTTTTTTCAGGAGTACTTATATCGGCCATGTAGGCGGCCGCTGTAGTAAAACTAGCTCCCATGACCCCGGCAATTAACCGGCCTACAAATAACCAGGCGATAGATGGCGCAAAAACCAGCAGAAGATAATCAAGACCAAATCCAAAAAGCGAAGCCAGCAATACCGGACGACGTCCATACTGATCACTTAACCCACCCATAACCGGAGAAAAAAGAAACTGCATAACCGCATAGGCAGCGCCCAACCAACCACCATAGCTGGCAGCTCCACTGATATCAACATGCGCTAATTCTGAAATCAATCTGGGTACAACCGGGATAATTACTCCGAAGCCTATAGAATCAATCAATACAGTTATCAGAATAAAGGAAGTGGCAGCGCTCTTCTTAACGGACATGGTTTGGTAAGTTTTTCCGCAAATTAACCACTTTTCTACCGAATATTTTTAATTCCGGATTAAATTTAGGTTAAAGGGACGGTAATTTAGTTTGTTTCTAAAGGCATTTGCAGGCTCTTATTCATTCAAAAAGAAGCCACGAAATTATTAAAATAGTGGCCTCTTTGTATATTATCGTA
>CALRLS020000093.1:0-13410 GCA_943368815.1 Cyanobium sp. NIES-981 | reverse complement strand
AGTAGGTTTGATGACTAATACCTCAAGCTGATGATATTCTTCTTTGATGGCAAATCCATGCAGGTTTAATAGCCTGTTTACTTCTTTTATATTTTTGAGATCCAGAGAGTCCGGCACATTAATCCTGATACTTTCTGATACACCATCATCAATATCCAGATAGAAAGGTTTATCAGATTTGCTATTCGCATAAGATACGTTATCGAAAAAATGCTTTAGTGTTTTACCGGAAGTACCAACAATGTTCTGTAGTGGATGATTTTGCGGTTGGGCACTAAAAGTGTAACAGAGCATCCGGCGAACCTCCATCTGACATTGTATGCCATGCAACAAGGGAAAGTATAAGGCCAAATCTGCTCTCAAGCGATTCAATATGGTATTGCGATCAGGTTCAAAGGGAAGTACAAGGCTATAACAATATGTATTTTCTTCCAGCCATTGTTCAATCAATGCTCTGTCACTCCTGTCAATATTGGCTTTGAAAAAGACATAATCAAGCCTGACCCTAATTGATGAATCGACTTCAAAAATAATCCGGCTTTCTTTGTCATGCCAGGTGATAATATCCTGATAGGCGTTCCAGTAAAGAAGTTTGGCATCACAATTATATATACTGAAACCTTTTTTATTAAAGCTCCAGCCACCGATCTTCGCATTAACCCTTTTGGAAATGACTGACTGCAAAAGCAGGCTCTCTGCCCCCCCTCCGTTTCCATCTACCAGCAAAGGGAGAGAAGGGTCAAATCTTATATTTTCTTCTTTGGTGAGAACATTTATCTTTTCATTTTTCAGTACTTTAGCCAGATTTTCACGGTTGCTATATTCCGGTCCTATAATGGCCAGTACTTTATCTCCTTTCACCCAAACCTGATGCGGAATACTGCGGTGCGGGAAATACGCTTTAAGCAGCGTATCTTCAACCACCGTTGGCAAACGCCAGCCTCTTTTACGGAAAAGGGACAGGGCTTTGCTTTGGTCTTCATAAGTGACCGGTAGTATAGCCAGTTGGGTGCCGAACTCCTTTTGCAGGGTATCCAGTTTATTCAACGACTTAATACAGGGTGCGCACCAGGTAGCCCAGAAGTCCAGGATGATGAGCTTATCCTTGTACTCATTCAATGTGAGGGTTTCTTTGCCTTTGGGGTGATTCCCTACTTTTAGCGGCAGGTGCCAGAGCGCAGGCGGGAGGTTGTCTCCCACCTTTAGAGCCTGAGCAATCAAGTGGTGATGTATAGATAGGCAAAAGTAAAGGCATAGCAATGCCCTTACGCATTTTTGTACGTTCATAGTTTTAATTGCTTAGATTGATGAGTTAAAGAAGAGACTTGGCACTACCCTCCCTTACACCGGAGACTTGATGATGTTTTTGAAGAGCTGCTTAGGGCATACTCCGGCCTTAAGGCCAAATGAAGCCTTCAAAAGGTAGCGATAAAGTGAAAAATGCTGCATAACTCGTGTCTATTTTACGAGTCTCTTTCGGTGGGCTATAAAAGCAATGTAGCACAGGACTACGCCATACCGCTCAGCAAGGTTCCGACGCCTTCTCAAGACGAATACAGCAGTGGCCCATGTGCTACATTGCCAAAGTTAGGCAAAAGTAGTCACACGGGCATCAACCTACTGCCTCGCTTGAGAATCAAATTGTCGGAATTTGCTAACGAGACCTTATTTCAAAGCCTAAAATTCAATCAAATATAAATAAAAATTCATATTAGGACAAATTTGTCCTAATATTTTTTCTTTATTCTACTCAAGTTTGCTTAATGGGAAAGCAATATAGAGATCAGAAATATTTAGAGAAGGTTGGCAAAAGAATTGTTACCTTAAGAGAAGGTTTGGGTATATCTCAAGAAAAACTCTCTGAGCTATCTGGTCTTGATACCCGCCAAATAGGCAGGATTGAAAGAGCTGAGAATAATTCTTCTATTAGTATGGTTAAAAAGATTGCAGATTCCTTGAAAATTAGGGTTAGTGAATTAGTTGATGTTTAAACGGAAATTTTAGGTATATTCTTGAGGAATTAAAGTGTATAAGTGAAAAATAATCTTGCTTATTATGAGTAAGGTAAAATCTGCTTTTGAGCTTGCTATCGTTGAAAATGTTAAGAAAAAACGAAAAGAACTTAACAGACCTCAATCGTACATTGCTATGATATTAGATGTTTCTGATGGGTATATCGGTCAGATTGAAAGCCGTAACTATCCAAGTATGTATTCTCTAAATCATCTCAATATAATTGCCAAGGACTTTGAATGTAGCCCTAAAGATTTTATGCCTGAGAAAAGTATATAATTATTTTAGAGCTGTCTTCTCCAGAACAATAATCAATTCCTATTTTCATTAATAATACACTCATATAGGCATTTAAAGGAAAGTTTTTTCCATTGGAAAATCTTCTACTGAAAATGAAAAGTTTATAATCTGGAACAAATTAATCTTGTTTTACAAATATATTTGGATTTCCATATAGGTGCATTGCTAAACATCCCGCTGGTGCATAAAATGTGTTAGAAGTTTCTTGATCGTATTTTGCTAACTGTTTATTGGCGAAATAAACAGCCTCACTTATTGAATATCCTTGATTAAATGAATCAAGGAATTCACGTAACCAAATTTTTGACATTGTTACATCAAAAGGCCAAAAAGGAGCAACTACAGCCTTATAACCTGACTTTAATAATTCTCCAGCAAAAGAAGTTATACTATTTGAAAAAAGAGCATCATGCGATGAACCGGAATTGCAAATAAATAAGATAGCTACCTCCCCTTTACCAAAAACATCAAACGGATAAGAGATACCTATTTTTTCCACATGATTTGTATAAACAGCTTTAAATCCTAGAGCATCGGTTACTCCATGAGCTAGAAATATGTTTAAATCTGTTTCTATGATTTTTTCTGGATAAGTATTTGTAAATATCTCTGCATTTATATTATCTAATAATGGTTTTAAAATTTCAAATCCCCAACTAATTGTAGGCTCTTCATCATTAATAGGAATCCAAGAGCTTATTGAGTATTGTTTCTGCAAATAAATTGTATCGCTATTTTCGATAAATCGCTCTATTGAAAATATATTGCAAACAGGAAAAGAAATACCAATAAAATTATCTTTATTTTCTATTAGATTATGAGGGAAAGAGGCTAAATCAATACTAGTGCAAAGTATTAATTCTTCTGGAACTAAATCTATTTCGAGGTTAGTGAATCCTAAGTATTCTTTCAATTTTTCAAAATCTTCTTCTTGAGTTTCAATATTATAATAATGCTCTTCTCTAGGATTACTAAATTCATTTTTTTTACTGTTAAAGTAAAAATTACTAATACTTTTTAGCCAAGTATATATTTTGTATGTATCCCAATTAGCTATAGTATTAATTTTAATATTCTTGTTAAAATCTATTGCTATAAAGTGTATTTTCCCTAAATTATTAAATATCCAGATTAATAGTTGCTTGGGTTTGAGCTTAACTTCGTTTAAAATAAATTCCTTATAATTATATAAATGAGATTTTAACTCTTCATTTACGGGTTTAAGTAATGGAGCCGTAGAACCTGCCTCAACATTAATATTATTAAATATAAAACTCTGATCATTTAATACTCTTCCTGATAATAATAATCCTTCAACATCTGAGATTGAAAGAGACTTCTCAATTAAGTTACTAGCAATCATTGATAGATTTTGGGACTCAAATATGAAATCTCCTATATGTCTTGTTTCATAAGAATTTAATAGTGCTTCAATAAAGAAATCCTTGATTTTTTCGTCATTCCCAAAGATCCTTGTTTGCAAATCTTTAATGACTTGCTTAGTTAAATGACTTTCAAATCTTTCAGTATAATTTTTAAAGTCTTTAGAGTAGTCTATTATTTTAAGAGAGATTAATCTTTGCAGATTATAAAAAAAAGCTAGCCAAGGAGTAATACCTATTTCATTAAAAGCTATTATATTTTCAATATTAGCTTCAACGTATTCAAGAGCTTGTTCTAAAATTTCAAAATGAGTTCGTATTTGTCTTTGAAAGAAAGTATTGAAATAGGCTAATGAAATCTTTTGTTTATCGAACTCACTAAGTTCAAAACGCTGAAGTATTTCGTAAGTGGCTTTAGCCAATTCAAAATATCCAAAGTTTCTAAAAAATTTTAGAACACCATATAATGCTTCTACTGCTAAAAAATCAGGTATAGAGGGTCTTACTAAAATTGAAGAGAGGAAAATACATCCATCAATTGATGCTTCAAAGATATTTTTTTGGCTGGTAAAACAGTGAAAAAGAGCATTCCACCCAAAAGCTGGATTCTTATTATTAATTGATATGATAAGGATTTCTTCACAAAAATCCCTAGCAGTTTGAAATTTATGGTTACGTATAAAAGCCTCAACCAAGTTGTGACTGGCAGTATAAAATGCATTTTCAATATTATACCTAGAGCTAAGTCCTTGAAGTAAAGCTAATGGTATATAAATAGAATTTATTGCCTCAATATCAAGTTTATATTTTGTGCTAAGATTACTTAAGATATCAATAGATAAAGAGATAATTTCTTTTTCTTCAAGATTACTAAATATACCTTCCTCTATTTTAAATTCAGAAAGTCTTATTTGATTATTATTAGCTATTATTACTTTCTCGATATTATTCCAAACTTTATCTACTTCATATTCAACTTTTTCAAAATCTACTGTTTTTTCAATTTTTATACCATTCATTTTATTGAGAGACTCTAGCATGAATAGTGATAAATGAGCGATTCCTAATTGTTTATTCTTACCTATTTTTAAATAAACATCTATTCTAGATCTATAAGATTCATAAGGAGAAATAGCTATTTTACTGAAAATGTTAGATAAGTAGTAAGATATAGACTCATTAATATTAGTTTTAATAGTTTCATCTTCGACTTCACTATAATATTCATATTTTAATAAACTCTCTAAATTTTTTATTTGATGATCTACTAAAATATCATCTTCATAATGGTAAATTGTGTCAATAAAAATGTTAGGTTGGACAAAATCTGGCGTAATTTGAACTTCATTTAAATATAGTCTTTGTAAAACTTGTTTAATTGGTAACGGGATTAAGAAAAAAGTTTTAAAATTTTTATTAAACTGTTCTTCTGTATTATAATATACTACTCTACCTATTTCAACTTCTCTTTTAAGTGTTTTTTCTAAGCCGCTGGCTTGTCTTGCTAAATGCCCAACTACAATATAGTTTACAAATGCCATTAAATCTGTAACTGAAACATCACCATCTTGTAGTCCACTATAGTGATTGTAGTTAGAAATTATTATTTTAACAAGTTGCTTCTCTTTATTAATTGATTCATTAATAATTTTTGCCTTTTTATTAAGAGCTAAACTAGTTTCTAAAATTAGATTTAAATCATTATCTCTTTCTGAAAATTCTATCGAGTAGTTAAGGATAAGTATTTCAACTAAAACATATATAGATGAGGCTTCAAATAAAATATTACTACTGTACTCTATAGGATCTAACTTTAATTCTTCGAATTTTACGACTTTAAATTCATAAGGTGCTTTTCCATCTATTTCTTCTAGTATATGTTTTTTAAATATTTTCTTTCTCAAGTCTAAAGAAAAGCCACTTAGTGAAATCCATTCATCGAAATAAAGAAAATAATTTGGAGCTGCAATAGCTGCTAAAGAGAAAAATAGATAATCACCAACTTTATAAAATGGTTTTCTCCAAAAGTAGGGATTATGACTTGCTGTAGATAGTGATTTAATTAATTTTTGGACAGATTTGATACTATGACTGGTGTTTTGTGATAAAAATCTTATTAATTTTTTTTCATTAAATTTTATTGGTATCCTAGTAAATTCTTCGTTTGAAGATGGTGAGAATTTTTTTGTATCAAGTATTTTTTTTATACATTCTTGTATTAAAATTAATATATCTAATAATTCAAATAGTTTCAATCCATCAAAATATGAGAGTTTTATATTCATAAAGTAACTGTAGCTAATTACCAATTTTGAATCGGCTATTGCCTTAGTAATCCAATTGCCTTTTCCTGCTATTGGCATAATTGTATTATGAATAATTTTAAAGTCTTCTACTCCAATTCGTTTCTCAAGTAGTTTTGGGTATAGTTGAGTAAGTTTTAATATAGAATAGTAGTAATGATTATTATCTCTAATATTCCCGCATTTTCTTAATAGTCCTAGTGTTTTGAAGCCACTTTCAATTTTCAATTCATCATCTTTCTTCTGAATTATTTCCCCTTGTTCAAAAATGATGATATTGTAAGCAGATTCTTTTAAATTTAAAAATATATTTATACTTAATCGTAAATATTTAAAACCATCAATATTTGACATAAAGTCAAATGTTTTTAATGAATCTAAATCTTTTCTTTTAGGTTTCCAGCTATATGTAAAATAGATTAGTGTTCTTAATATATCTCCTTCTATTTCTACAGCAGATTCAGGATTCACTTCTTTTCCAAAAGAGTTAGTAAAATTGAAAAAGCCTGCTTTCTCAACATCAAAAAAATTCTGAACTCTTTCTACTTTCTCAATCTCTTGATTTAAACGCAAAAAATTGCTGTTTGACACTATAAAAAGAAGTTCTCTAAGTTCAATAGGATTTAAATTAAGTTTATCAAAAAATGTATATATATTGTCTTTAGTTGAAGTATAACTAGAATTACAAATTTCTAAAAATTGGATAATTTTAACTTCTTCATCTGTAAATGAATTATCAAACTCTTTTAATAATGCTTGGATGTCAAAGGAATCATCAAAAGGATCTGTAAAATCCTTTGATTTTAGTGTATCAAGAAAGTATTTTCTAATTTTTGACATTGTTTAAAAGAAAATAAATATTTCATGGTAAGCTAACCTATTCTCAGATAATTAGCTTAAGGTAGTTTATTAAATACGTCAGTCTGTTTATTGTGTTAAGTGCATATACTACCAAGCAATTATTTATATTCTTCAAGATCCGAATATAAGCTTTTTTAATCATTTGTCGGGTTAATGTAAACATGAAGCATGTTCTATAATTTGTATATAATTTTCGAATCGTGTTTTTATTTACCAAGCATACCTAAAAGCAAACTGATTCTAATCTCTTTGTCACATTATCGCTATCTTACAATTACTGCTCGGTCTCAAATATACGAAAGTTTGCAGCACTTTTTATATTTTCGGTATAATCTAAGGCTTTCACAAAAATATTTTTTCTTTCTTGCCTATTCGGTAATTCTTTTAACTAATGAAAACCAATTAATTACGATTTCCGGAATCTCGTTACGCATAAGATTACCTAATATTTTTCTACATTTGTGTTAGTGTTTTTTCAGCAAATAAGCCGAATTGGTGTTATTAGAGGAAGTATGGGTACAGAAATAATAAGCCGATATCTATTTTCTTCAATATAATATCGGATATGAAAATGAACAATAAAACCGGAGTCGATAAACTTGTGAAGTGAGTAATTAAACTTATTGGAGAAATAGCTAATGATAAAAAATGTAGTTGCCGATATTGTTGCCATAATAGAAGATGGCCGAAAGAAAGCTTATAGTGCTATTAATTCGGCTATGATAGAGGCCTATTGGCTGACAGGCAAACGTATTGTAGAAGAAGAACAGCAGGGAAAAGAACGTGCTACTTATGGAGAGGCCATACTTAAAGAGCTATCAAAGGAATTAACTGCTAAATATGGCAGGGGGTATTCGTTTACTAACCTGTATAATTTTAGACAGTTTTATCTAACTTTCTCTGATTACGAGATTTTCTACACAGTGTGTAGAAAATTGACATGGAGTCATAATCGATTGATTATGCGGGTTGAAAATATGAAAGCCCGCGAATACTATCTAAAAGAAGCAGCAGAACATAATTGGAGTGTAATGACTTTAGAGCGAAATATTACCATTTTCTATTATGAAAGGCTGCTCACAACGGGCAATAAAAAACAAGCTTTACACCATAGTGAGAAACTGGAAAAACATACTCCCGGTGATTTTATCAAAGATCCTTATATTTTCGAATTTCTAAATATTGAACAACCGGTCATAGCCTCTGAAAAAGAGATCGAAACTGCTCTGATAAATAATTTGCAGAAGTTTTTGCTAGAGCTGGGCAAAGGATTTTCCTTTGTAGGGAGACAGTACCGTATAAGTACTGAACTGGAACACTTTTATATAGACCTCGTATTTTATAACTATCTGCTCAAAAGCTTTGTACTTATTGACCTAAAAGTAGGCAAACTAAGCCATCAGGACATTGGCCAAATGGACATGTACCGAAGGCTGTTTGACGATCTTAAAAAACCGGAAGGTGATAACCCTACGGTTGGAATAATATTATGTACCGAAAAAAGTGAGACAGTTGTAAAATACTCCGTAATGAATGATAACTCTTCAATATTTGCTGCAAAGTACATGTTATACTTACCTACAGAGGATGAATTGATTGCTGAAATAGAGCGGGAAAAACAAATCATCAGGCAAAAGATTGAAAATACAGAAAATGTTAACGAAAACTAAACTTTTGACTATTGTAGAGCTCGTTACAAGGTATTTGGAAGAAATAGTAAAAAGGGAAAGTTCGATGGGTTTTAGCTTATGCTATTTCAGGAAAACTGCTGAGAATAGATAAAACATCATAATTTCTTCTTCGGTAATTTTTCCAAAATTAGAAGTTTGGCTAGGCAGCCCCGACTAAATTATTGGGCTTGCCAAGATACTTATTTCTAATAGTTGCATGTTCAGGTTTATGCTGCCTAATTGTCTACAAAATATAATTTTTATTAATTCTCCTGATTTCGAACATACTATATTCGAAATACCTTCCACAAAATCAGTCATTCCCGGCTTGACAGATTTTTTTCCAAGTGAAAATAACAAAAAAATAAATGATAAGTTTCTACTAGGTAGAAAAATACCTGATATCATCTTCCACGGATATCTGATTATTTTCCCAAAAGATGATTGCTCTTTTTCAGTTGTGGAATACTGCCAAGTGAACACATACATACTTCAAAGGCAAAGGGGGACAAATCTGCCCCCCAATGAACCCAAAACAACTTTTGCTGTGACTAAAAAAGTACACAAATTTTATCAATTCTTGCTTGAAAAGCAAGCTTCTATACTGAAAGAAGCTAAGTAATTTAAGTACGCTGATCCCGATAAAGACCATTGAATATCATTGGATGGTCTTTAATTATGATTTTGTAAATGGCAATCAGATTTAATTACTGATTAATTGAAAACCAGACTCGTACCCTCAATGAAAACAGACTAAACACTATTTTGAGCAGGGGTACAAGGGTACAAAATGAGGTACAACAAAAACTTGTACTTGTAGAGATTCGTTTCCTGAATTTACTTTGTTCCCGAAACTTGAAGTAAACAACCCGACTGGTCAAGCCGAGTTGGAATGAGGAGAAAGAAAAACTGAGAAGCGTATGTTTACCAACATTTCATGGCAGAACTACCTCATAGTAGTCGCCATAATAGTAATTGTCTACTATGTCATTATAGGGCTCCGGTATTATTCTGTTGAGCTCAAAGATTTGCTTTCCGGCAAAGGAAACCTGAGATTCAGGAGTCAGATGGCAGAATTTGATGAAGATAATCCTATGACGATTTCTTCACGCCATGAGAGTCAGGATTATTCGTTTGAGCGTACTGGAGATGACGAGTTCGCTGAAGTGGAAGCGCTGATTGCCCGCCTGAAAGAAACCATTCAACATGCGTCTACTAAGAAGCATGCTATCCAGGAGTTCAAACATTTTCTGCGTTTATTACTCCTTGAATACCCTACCGTAAAAACCTCCCTATTCCGTAGTTCCGTCAACGAGTTCATTGTATCGGAATGTGACAAATACGGCTCCTTAACACTTACTGAACAAGAAGTAGAACTGCTATGGAACGAGGCAGTATCATAAGAGCTTGCGGGGGTTACTTCCTGTCCGTCCCTTGTGCGTAAGGCAATGTGAGGTAGGAGAAAAAGGGTTTTGTGACAGCAAAGGCCCCCGCTATTTTTACCAGTATAATTATTTCAAACTTTTAATAGATGTGTTATGGAAATGTGCAGAAGAGAAACAAAAAGGTTGATGGGTAAGTCCTTGTTTACCATTAGTGCCGCCCTGGCTCTTGTTATTACAGGTTCACATACAATGGCGCAGGATGGTGTGGCAGGTATTGAAGAAGCCAACACAAAAGTTCGTAGTTATTTTGAAGCCGGAACCAATCTAATGTATGCAGTTGGCGCCCTGTTGGGCCTGATTGGAGCCGTAAAAGTCTATCAGAAATGGAATTCAGGAGACCAGGATACCGGCAAAGTGGCAGCTGCCTGGTTTGGCAGCTGTGTATTCCTTGTCGTAGTGGCTACGGTCATTCAATCATTCTTCGGCGTTTAAATTCCCGGATTATGCAGACAGTACTAAAAGATAAGTTGTGGGCATATATTGTCCACAACAATCCCGACTTATTGTTTAAGCTCCAGGAAAATCAGTCGGTCACTGCCTATCTGGAAGAAAAAGTCAGCGGTATCAGACCAATGATTGACCAGTTGCTCACGGAAAGTAATCCGTCCTATGTGATTGAAGAACAATGCCTGGATGCCTTAACCCACAACCTGAGACCCTCAAGGTATATATATATCCGTTCGGTTCTGGAAGAAGATTTCCCAACGGATTATGCGCGGCTGCTCCAGGCAGGTACCTTGACCTATGAAGTGATTAACATGCTCGAAGCATGTAAAGAGATCCTGGATGAATTACAATTCAGTGAGGAAAATCAAGAGGAACGGCATATCCGCTATGCCGTTATCGGACAAATACATGGCTACCTGAACTGACAGGACCAGAACTGATAAGCTAATAGGATGAAGTGCAGATTGAACATGTGAGAAGATGGCTTATACTATTTCCCAAAAACTAAACGACAATATCCGGGCTGTACGCCTGGCCATCGCTCATAAAAGCGGTGACCTATTGTCGGATTCCGACATCTCGGAATTACAAAGGTACTCAGGCTTCGGAGGTATCAAAGCCATATTATACCCTTACGATTCATCAGCGCAATGGCTTTCATTGGGTGCCACGAAAGACGATTTGAAATTGCATAGCAGCATAGTGGCTCTCCATGACCTGCTGAAGGAAAACTTCATGGACAATGAATACAAGGCTATTATTAATTCACTTCGTAACAGTGTATTGACTGCATTCTATACACCTGAAATCGTCCCCAAAACACTGTATAATGTACTGAAAGAGCAAGGTATTTCACCCAAACGTCTGTACGAACCTTCTGCCGGAGCAGGGATATTCATTACAGAAGCCACAAAGGTTTATCCGGGGCTGGAGCATATAACTGCAGTGAAAAAGGATCAGCTTAGTGGCATGGTACTTACTGCTATTAACGATAGCCTACCTGTATCTGCAAAAACCCATATTACCGGCTTGGAAGAAAGTCCGACGGATGACAACGGCAGTTATGATCTGGTCATAAGCAATATCCCATTCGGAAACTTTTCAATGTATGATGCGGCTTTCCCCGATAAAGAACTTTCGGGCAAAATACACAATTACTTTTTTGCCAAAGGGCTGGATAAACTCTCAGACGGTGGTCTGATGGCGTACATTACCACAGATGCCTTTCTGAATGGAACTTCCAACAAAACAGTAAGGGAATACCTTTTTGCCCGTGCCGATTTTGTAAGTCTGGCAGTGCTGCCGGATAACCTGATGAAAGATACGGGTAATACGGAAGCACCTACCCATTTACTGATTGTTCAAAAAAATGAAAGCAAGGAACAACTATCATATCCTGAGCAATTACTTGTTGAGGTGGAGCCACTCAAAAACCAGTACGGTAACTATACACAAAACCTTTACCTATACAACCATAAGGAAGTTATCTTAGGTGATGAAATAAAACCAGGGAGAAATCAATATGGAAAAGCCCATGAAACCGTTTGGCAGCACGGAGATATCTCTGCTATTGGCAGCCAGCTCAAAACGGTAATTAACGACGGCTTGGAAAAGCATTTCAACAGATCCTTGTACCAAAAAGCACAGGAGTCAAAAGAACTTGTCAAAATATCTAACGGTAAGAAGCTAAGCTATCTACCTATGCCGGAAAACAAAGATGAGAAGGTATCGCTGCAATTGGGGTTGTTTGACACAGCCCCGGCTGAAAACCTGAATCGGGCAATGGCTTATATCAATTCATTGGATGAGACGGTAGTGCAGAAAAATACGGCCCGGTTGATTAGTACTATTCGTACAACAGACAATCCCAGCCATGAGACTATAGTATTACTTACTGCCAAACGTCAGAGCAGCAACTACTTTTTGTATAAACTACATGCCAATGTAAAGGAATTACATCCGCTTTCTGTCAACTGGATGGATGCCCGGCTTCTCGGACATGAACTCTCAGCCCTGACCGGGAAGCTTAAAGAATTCGACCATAGCTTTATTCACGAGGGAGATCAGACCCTGAGCCGGTATTTCAGTTTTGAACAACCGGGTCAGGAGCCTTTTCAGGCCATGAAGCCCTTTTATCAGGAAGGGACTTTGGTATTGCACCAAGGCAAAATCGGTAGAATTGAAAAACCGGACAAGGAATCAAAGCAGGCACTATTCCGGAAACTGCCTATACAGGCAGATAAGGGGTTTTATGAGGCATATATTGCCCTAAGGGACCGTTACCTGGAGTTGTCAGAAAAGGAACTGTCCGGCATCGTCATCAGTGAAACTGAAAGGTCGGGACTAAATGAGACCTACCAATTGTTTATCTCGCAATACGGTATCCTGAATATTTCGGAAAACCGCAGAAAGGTGCTGGAAGATACAGCCTTTGGAATGACGCTTCTGTCTTCTCTTGAACGCAGGGAAGGTGAACGCTTTGTCCAAGCGGATATATTGACCAGTTCTATCATACAGCACAAAGAACGCTTTACAACAGAAGACCCGGTTGAAGCCCTGGCACATAGTCTGAATGATACAGGTAAGGTGGATCTGGCGTTTATTGGTGCTGCCATGAGTCTGGATGAAAAGGAAACCATCAACCGTTTGGGCATTCATATCTACCTGAATCCCGCTACCCGTGCGTGGGAAACGGCAGACCAGTACCTGAGTGGGAACGTGGTTGAAAAATTAAAGCAGGCAGAACAGGCTATTGAAATCCAGCCGGAAAATGCACAATACCAGAGAAGTCTGGAAGCCATCAGCAAAGTGCAACCGGAACGTATCCCCTTTGAATTACTGGATTTTAACCTGGGTGAACGCTGGATTCCAACCAGGTATTACGAGGATTTTGCCAGACAATTATTTGAACTACCAACGGAAATAACCTATTTCCCATCGTTGGATAGCTTTAAAGTAAGCACCGGGCATAACACGAAAGTGAACCGGG